>CAZCWA010000337.1:0-5989 GCA_964502265.1 uncultured Myxococcaceae bacterium
GCACATGGAGGAGCCCGTCCTCACGTGCCACATCCACGTGCCCAACGATCACCTGGGCTCGGTGCTCAAGCTCTGCCAGGACCGGCGCGGGGTGCAGAAGGATCTCAAGTACCTCGGCACCTCCGGCAAGCGCGTGCAGGTGACGTACGACATCCCGCTGGCGGAGGTGGTGTTCGACTTCTTCGACAGGCTGAAGAGCGTCACCCGCGGCTACGCGTCGATGGACTACGAGCTGGCGGGGTTCTCCACCTCGGACCTGGTGAAGCTGGACATCCTCATCAACGGGGAGCCGGTGGATGCGCTGAGCGTGATCGTCCACCGCGAGCGCGCCTACCAGCGGGGCAAGGAGATCTGCGCCAAGCTCAAGCAGGTCATCCCGCGGCAGATGTTCGAAGTCGCGATCCAGGCGGCGGTCGGCTCCCGCGTCATCTCGCGCGAGACCGTCTCGGCCATCCGCAAGAACGTGCTCGCCAAGTGCTACGGCGGTGACATCAGCCGCAAGCGCAAGCTCATCGAGAAGCAGAAGGAAGGCAAGAAGCGCATGAAGCAGGTGGGCGTGGTGGAGATCCCGCAAGAGGCCTTCCTCGCGGTCCTCAAGACGGAGGAGTAGTGGCCCGGGACACCGCTTCACCCCCGAACCCGAAGGCGCGGTTCCTCGACGACGTCCACGCGAAGCTCCCGCCCGAGACCGTGAAGGCGGCGGGCAGGACGCGCTGGTTCCTCCGGCTCACCAGCCTGTGGGCACCGGTCACCGTCTTCGGCCTCGCCTTCGCCGTCTACCTCCTGATCGTGGAGAGCCACACGCCGTCCGCCGCGTGGGCCCAGCCGGCGCTGAAGGGCTTCGGCCTCTTGATGCTGGTCTGGTTCTTCGGCCTCATCCCGCTGCGGCAGTTCTGGAGGCCGCTGGCGGCGAGCAGGCGGCTGCGGCACCAGGCCTTCGAGCTGACGGACGAGGTGGCCACGCTCTCGGACAAGCACCGGGACGCGGTCACCGGCAGGCCCCGCGAGGAGCTGGTGGAGTCCTCGGCGGCGTTGCTCGGGAGCGCGACAGGGAAGGACGACGCGGCGCTGGAGGCGCAGCTCAAGACGAGCGCCGGGGTGGCGGACAAGCACCTCGTCCGCTGGCGCAAGCAGAGCACCTTCGATCTGGGCATGGGCTTCGTGAAGGCGTTCGCCATCGCGATGCTGATCCGCACGGTGCTGCTGGAGCCGTTCCGGATCCCGTCGGGGTCGATGATCCCCACGCTGGAGATCGGCGATCAGATCTTCGTGAACAAGTTCATCTACGGGGTGCGGATCCCGTTCACGAACTGGGTGCCGTTCCAGATCATCCGGGCGCCCGAGCGCGGGGACGTCATCGTCTTCAACAACCCGAAGGACACCTCGGTGGACTTCATCAAGCGGGTGATCGGCGTCGGCGGGGACAAGGTCGAGATCGTCGACGGGACCCTCTACATCAACGACGAGCCGGTGCCGCGCGCGCTGCTCGAGGACCGCTGGGGCTACTGGGACCGCGAGGCCTACGGCTGGCAGCAGCACCACATCCGCCTGTACACCGAGCGTCTCTCCGACGACACGTACGTCACCGGCCAGAACCTCCCCGGGTACCGCTCGCCCTCTTCGCCCACCGGGCCCTTCCACGTTCCGCCCGGTCACGTGTTCGTGATGGGGGACAACCGCGACAACTCGTCGGACTCGCGGGTGGGCTTCGTGGGGCTGGGGACGCCGCCTGCGTACGTGCCGCTGGGGCACATCAAGGGCAAGGCGATGGTGATCTGGCTCGCGTGGGGTTACGGCGGGCTCGGGTCCTCGCTCTTCGGCGGCTCGGGCCTGAAGACCGAGCGGTTCTTCCTGCCGGTGCGCTGAAGCTGCCGGGAAGGCGTGCAAGCGCCCGGATTTGAAGGCGAAATGAGCACCGGCACACGTTGTGGATTTCAAAGGACCCGTCTGGTATCCGGCAGCGCGTGAGCGCCAGGGGCCTTGTCAGTCTGTCGAACCTGCGCTCGGGCCCGCAGCGCGCGCTCCCGAACGGACGATGACGACGAACGCCCGAAGCGATCTGCTCTCCATCCGGGGGATGACCCGCGCCGAGGTCGAGGCGCTGCTCGTCTCCGCGGCCGGTCACAAGCGCGCCCTGCGCGAGCGCGTCCACCGCGGTCACGGTCCCCACGGGCCGCTCTCCGGCAGGACGGTGGCGAACCTCTTCTTCGAGGACAGCACCCGCACGCGCTCCTCCTTCGAGATCGCCGCGCGCGCGCTGGGCGCCAACGTGCTCGGGTGGTCTGCGAAGGAGTCGTCGGTGGCGAAGGGGGAGACCCTGCTCGACACCGCGCGCAACCTGGACGCGATGGATCCGTCGGTGCTGGTGGTGCGCCACCCGTCCTCCGGCGCGGTCGCCCTGATCGCGAAGAACGTGCGTGCGGCGGTGGTGAACGCGGGCGATGGCACCCACGAGCACCCCTCGCAGGCGCTGCTCGACGCGCTGACCCTGACCGAGAAGCTGGGGGCGCTGGACGGCCGCACGGTGGTGATTGCCGGCGACATCCTCCACAGCCGCGTGGCGCGGTCGAACCTGCACTGCCTGCGGCTGCTGGGCGCAAAGGTGATCCTCTGCGCACCGCCCACCCTGATGCCGATGGGGATCGAGGCGCTGGGCGTGGAGGTCTCCTGGGACTTCGACAAGGCGCTGGAGGGCGCGGACGCGGTGATGATGCTCCGCATGCAGCTCGAGCGGCAGAAGCGCGCCTTCTTCCCCTCCACCCGCGAGTACGCCCGCCGCTACGGCCTCAACGCGCAGCGGGTGGCGCGGATGAAGCCGGGGGCGCCGGTGCTGCACCCCGGACCGATGAACCGCGGGCTGGAGATCACCTCGGACGTGGCCGACGGACCGCAGAGCGCGATCCTCGAGCAGGTGGAGAACGGCGTGCCGGTGCGCATGGCCATCCTCGAGAGGAGCTGCCCGTGACGTCCTTGCTCATCCGGAACGGCCGCGTGCTCGACCCCGCCCAGGGGCTCGACGCGGTGAGGGACGTGCTCATCCGGGACGGCCGGGTGGCCGCGATCGGCGAGGCGGGCTCGCAAGACGCCTCCGACGTGGAGGTGCTCGATGCGCAGGGGCAGTGGGTGGTGCCCGGCTTCATCGACCTGCACGTGCACCTGCGCGAGCCGGGTCAGGAGGGCAAGGAGACGGTCCAGTCGGGCTGCCGCTCGGCGGTGGCGGGCGGGTTCACCGCGGTGGTGGCCATGCCCAACACCGTGCCGGTGATCGACACCGCGGTGCTCGCGCGGTTCGTGGCGCAGAAGGGCCGCGAGGTGGGCCTGTGCCGCGTCTATCCGTCCGGGGCGATCACCCGCGGTCAGGAGGGCAAGTCGCTCACCGACATGGCGGATCTGGTGGAGGCCGGCTGCGTGTGCCTCACCGACGACGGGCACCCGGTGATGGACGCGGGGCTGATGCGGCGGGCGATCCAGTGGTCGAAGCCGCTCGGGGTGCCCTTGATGCTCCATGAGGAGGAGCTCACGCTCAGCGAGGGCGGCTTCATGCACGAGGGCCCCACCGCCGCGCGGCTGGGGCTTCTGCCCATCCCCGCATCCGCGGAGGTCACCATGGTGGCGCGCGATCTGGTGCTGGCCGAGGAGAACGGCGGGCACCTGCACTTCGCCCACCTCTCCTGCGAGCAGAGCGTTCGGCTGGTGCGCGAGGGAAAGAAGCGCGGCCTGCGGATCACGGCCGAGGCCACGCCCCACCACTTCACCCTCACCGACGAGGCGCTGGAGGGCTGGGACACGCACGCGCGGATGAACCCGCCCCTTCGCTCCGCGCGCGACGTGGAGGCGGTGCAGGAGGGCCTGGCGGACGGGACGATCGACGCCATCGCCACCGACCACGCGCCGCACGGGGTGGCGGACAAGGTGTGCCCGTTCGACTGCGCCGCCAACGGGATCGTGGGGCTGGAGACGGCGCTGCCGCTCACGCTGGCGCTGGTGGAGGCGGGGAAGCTCTCGCCCCTGCGCGCGGTGGAGCTGCTCAGCCTCGGGCCCGCGCGCGCGTTCGGGCTGCCGGGGGGATCGTTGAAGCCGGGCGAAGCCGCGGACGTGACGGTGGTCGATCCTTCGGCGGAGTGGACGGTCGAGGCGAAGCGCTTCTTCTCGAAGGGCCGCAACTCGTCCTTCGAAGGGCTGCGGGTGAAGGGCCGGGTCCGGGCGACGATCGTCGGTGGCCGGGTGGTTTTCCAGGATGGCGTGGTGAAGGAGCAGGGATGAAGAAGGCAGTGCTCGCGCTGGCGGATGGCGCGGTCTTCGAGGGCCAGGGCTTCGGCGGCGACGCGGACGTCGTGGGCGAGGTCGTGTTCAACACGTCGATGTACGGGTACCAGGAGATCCTCACCGACCCTTCGTACGTCGGTCAGATCGTCTGCATGACGTACCCGGAGATGGGCAGCGTGGGCACCAACCCGGAGGACGAGGAGTCCTCGCGGCCGCACGCGGTGGGCATGGTGGTCCGCAGCCTCAACGAGCCTTCCAACTGGCGCGCCACCGAGACGCTCTCCGGCTACATGGCGCGCTGGGGGATGGGCGGCATCGCGGGCGTGGACACGCGCAAGCTGGTGCGGCACCTGCGCACGCACGGCTCGCAGATGGGCATCCTCTCCACCGGCAACCACTCGCACGCGGCGCTGGTGGAGAAGGCGCGCACGGCGCAGGGCATGGAGGGGCTGGACCTGGCCACCGGCATCTCCACGAAGGAGCCCTTCCTCTTCACCGAGGCCACGCCCAACGTGCTCGACCGGGGCGCACCGCAGCCCGAGCCGAAGCTCCTCTACGACGTGGTCGCGTACGACTACGGCCTGAAGAAGTCGATGCTGCGCTACCTCGTGGACGCGGGCTGCCGGGTGACGGTGGTGCCCTCGAGCTACCCGGCGGAGAAGGTGCTCGCGCAGAAGCCGCACGGCGTGTTCCTCACCAACGGCCCGGGCGATCCGGCGGCGGTGGCGGGCGCGGACAGGACGGTGGCGGCGCTGCTGGGGAAGGTGCCGGTCTTCGGGATCTGCCTCGGGCACCAGATCCTCGCGCGGGCGATTGGCGGACGGACGTACAAGATGAAGTTCGGGCACCGGGGCGGGAACCAGCCGGTGAAGGACCTGGCCACCGGGAAGGTGGAGATCACCGCGCAGAACCACGGGTTCGCGGTGGACGATCAGAGCGTGCTCGGGAAGGCGACGGTGACCCACGTCAACCTCAACGACGGCACCGTGGAGGGGATCGAGATCCCCGAGGCGCTCGCGTTCAGCGTCCAGTACCACCCCGAGTCCTCGCCCGGCCCCCACGACGCGCGGTATCTCTTCAGTCGCTTCACTTCGCTGATGGCGCGGTAGAGTCCGCGGCCCTTTATGGAGAACCTGAACTACCAGCCGTACCTCGACCGGCTCATCGCCTTCGGCACCACCGAGGAGCGGAAGGAGGATCTGCTCGCCGCCAAGGCCGAGTACTTCCGGCTCGCGGGCGAGGTGCACGAGGACGACAAGTCCTTCGACACGCGCATGGCCGCGTTCCTCGACTGGTACCTCTTCGACCGCGTGGCGCCCGCCAACGGCCGCACCCCCGCCGCCGAGTTCTGCGAGCTCCACGGCGAGGCGCTCCCCGAGGAGGAGCGGGCGATCTTCCGCGGCTTCACCGAGACGCGGCACGGGCTCTTCGAGGTCCGCAAGATTGGCAAGGGGATCATCCGCCTGCGCGATCTGGAGACGGCCAAGGACCACGACGTCACCGAGCGCCGCCAGGTGGCGGGTCTGGAGAAGGGCGACGTGATCGAGGCCCGGCTCATCCCCATCGGCGGGCACCTGCTCTTCTCCTCCGCCTTCGTCTGGCACCCGAAGGAGGGGACCAAGGCGATCTTCAAGGAGATCAAGCGGCGGAAGAAGAAGGAGCCGGACCGCCCCTTCCAGGACATCGTCTGGGACACCTCGCGCATGGCGCTGAAGGTGGACCG
>CAZCWA010000338.1:0-5988 GCA_964502265.1 uncultured Myxococcaceae bacterium
CCTCGTGTGCGCCCACCTCGCCGATGAGCCCCTGCGCCACCTGCGCGGCGAGCCACACCTCGTCGTAGGCCTTGCGCCGGCCGTGGAGCTGCACCAGCGCGTGCACCACCTTCGAAGGCTGCGTGCTGTGCGGCAATGCGCGGCGCCACGCCTCGAGCGCCACCGCCTCTTCGCCGGGAACCTTCGACGCCAGCTCCGCGAACGTCTCCTGCACCGCCACGTCGTCCGGCAGGCCGCTGGAGACCGCCCGGTAGGCGAGGAACGCGTTCTGGTCGTCCTTGAGCACCTGGCGGTAGAGGTCGCCCAAAGCCCGCCAGAGCATCATCCGCGCCGCGTGCGTGTCCTGCGTCTTCGGCAGCCGCTGGATCATCCGCGCGTAGTTCTCCTCCAGCGCGCGCCACTGCTTCTGCGACCCGAGCATCGCCTCCAGCGCGCTGAAGGCGTCGATGAAGCGGTAGTCCGCGTCCAGCGCCGCGTTGAAGGCCATCGCCGCACGGTCGTACTCGCGCAGATCGTCCCGGTAGATCTCCCCCAGCGCGAACCACACCCGCTTGATCCGCGCGCTCTTCCGCAGCTCCGGCTCGGCGAGCATCTTCTCCAGGGTCTCGGCCGCCTTCGGGCTCTGCCGCGTCTCCCGGTAGAGGACGTAGAGCGCGTCCATCACCTCGAGGTTCGAAGGCGAGAGCCTGTGCGCCTGGCCGTACGCGTCGATGGCGCGGAACGGATCGGACAGCTTGTCCTTCACCAGCCGCCCCAGCTCCCGCAGGGCCTCGAGCTTCGCCTCCCCTTCCAGCAGCCCGACCAGCGCGGTGCGGTGATCCGCCGCCCGGTCGAACCTGCCCTGGGCCTCGGCGATGGCGACAAGCGAGCGCAACGACGGCTCGTGGGTGGGATCGATGCCCAGCGCCTTCTCGAAATGGTTCTGCGCGCGCTCGGGCTGCCCCATCGCGTTCTGCAGATCCCCGAGCTGCCAGTAGATCTCCACCACCTCGAGGTCGGTCAGGTCCTCCCGGTGGTGCAGCAGGATGGTCTGGTAGACCTTGAGCGCGTCCTCGTGCCGGCCGTTCTGCACCAGCAGGTGGCCCAGTCCCTCCAGCGCCGGCAGGTAGGTGGCGTCCAGCCCGTAGGCCTTCTCGTACGCCCCCAGCGCCTTGTCGCGGCGGCCGAGCTTCTCCGCCACGTAGCCCAGCCGGTAGAGCTGCCGGCACAGCGCCCTTGCCAGCGCCTCGTCCTGCTCCGCCACCGCGCGCGCCGCCATCTGCACGGCCACGATGTCCAGCATCCGCTCCGCCTGCGGCCAGTCCTCCTTCGCCACGTAGATGTCCGCCAGCGGCTGCGCCACCTCCAGCGAATCCGGCAGCGCCTTGTGCGCCTCCTCGTAGTGGCGCTGCGCCGCGTCCCGATCCTCGCGCGTGTCCGCGTAGAGCTTCGCCACCTTGAGGTGGGCCTGCCCACGCGTCTGCGGATCCTGCGCCTCGCGGGCCTCCTGAAGCAGCGTCTTCTCGTACGACGCCCAGTCGCCCTGGATCTGGTGGATGCCCTCCAGCGCGTGCAGCGCCGGCAGGTAGCCCGGATCGATCGCCAGCGCCGCCTCGTAGCAGGCCCGCGCGGACGCAGGGTCGATCAGCATGTCCTCGTTGATCTTCCCCATCCGGTGGAGCAGCTCCACCGCCTCGGGCGACTGCCCCAGCGCCTCGGACTCGCGCGCCATCAGCTCCAGCGCGTGGTTCCAGTTGCCCGAGCGCTCGTAGAGGGTCCCCAGCGCGTGCATCGCCGTCTGGTTCTCGCCGTCGAGCTCCAGCGCGCGGTGGAACGCTTCGACCGCACGGTCCACCTGCCGCAGCTCGCGGTGGAAGACCTCACCGACCTCGGCCCACAGCGCGCCCTGCTCCTTCGGATCCGCCACCAGCCCCGCGTGGTGCTGGAGCACCGCGGCCAGCTCCTCCCACCGCTCCTGCGCCCGCCGCAGCCGCTCCAGCGTCTTCACCGCCTGCAGGTTCGACGGGTCCTGCGCGAGGATGCCCTCGATGCAGGCGTCCGCATGGGCGAGGTTCTCGTAGCGCTCCTCCCAGATCGCCGCGCTCCGGAAGAGGATCTTCGCGCGCTCCCGCGCATCCGAGGTCAGCTCGAGCTGCCGCTCGAAGACCGAGAGCAGCTCCGCCGGCCGGTCCAGCTTCGTGTAGAGCCGCTCCAGCGCGCCCAGCGCCTCCCGATGCGCGGGATCGAGCTCCAGCGCCATCCGGTAGCCCTCGATGGCCGCCTCGTCGTCCGAAAGCTCCCGCTCGTGGACCTGCGCCACCTCCGCCTGCAGCCGCGCACGCTCCGGGCCGTCGTCCGCCAGGTCGCGCCAACGGAGCAGCGTGGCCACCACCGCCTGCCAGTCCCCCGCGCCGCGGTAGAGCTCCACCAGGGCCGAGAAGGTCCCCCCGTCCGCGTCCACCTCCAGGGCGCGCTCCAGGGTCACCGCCGCCTCCCGCGCGTCCCCGAGCAGATCCCCGTAGACCCGCGCGATCTGAAGGAGGATCTCCTTGCGCTTCTCCACCGAGGGCGCGGCCTCGAGCTGCTGCTCGAGCGAGGTCACGTACTCGCGGTGCTGCCCGCGCCGAGCGAACAGACGCGAGAGCGCATCGAGCGCGCGCTCGCTGGTGGGATCGAACTCGAGGATTTTCCGGAGCGCCGACTCGGCCGCGTCCGCATCGTCGAGCTTCTCGTCGTGCACCCGCGCCAGCACCAGGTACAGCTTCTCCGCCAGCTCCCCGCGCGGCAGCCCGTCGGCCACCTGCTCGTAGACCGCCGCCAGCTCCTCGTGCGAGCCGGTCTCCTCCGCCAGCCGCTCCACCGCCTCGCGCACGCCCTCGTCGTGGGGACGCAGCTCCAGCGCGCGGCACTCGGCGAGGAAGGCGCCGTCCGGCTGACCCAGCTTGTGCTCGCGGACCTGTGCCAGCTCCCGCAGCGTGGCGAGCTTCTCGTCGTCGGTGACGAGGTGGGGCAGGTAGCGGTCGGTCACCGCCGCATACGCACGCCAATCCTTGGTCCGCTCGTACAGCGCTCGGGCCTGCTCCCAGGCGGTCCTGTTCGCCGCATCGAGCTCGAGGACCCGCTCCAGCGCCGGCGCCGCGCTCTCGGGCCTTCCGGCAGGGCCCCGCCAGAGGTCCGCCACCTCGAAGAGCGTCTGCACCGCGGCGTCGCGCTGCCCGGACTGGAGCTCCGCCTCCGCCCGCGCCTCCAGCGTCCGCACCGCGTCCGCGTGCGCCTTCAGCCCGAGGAACACCTGGAAGACCCGGTCCAGCTCGGCGGGGGCGTGCGGCTCCACCTCCAGCGCGCGGCGGCCCGAGTCCAGCGCCTCCTCGCGGCGGCCCAGCGTGCACAGCGTCTCCGCCAGCCGGATGCGCAGCGCCTTCACCTCGGCCGCGTCGTCCGCCAGCGGCACCAGCCGCCGCAGCACGATCACCAGCTCGTCCCGGCGCTCCAGCGACTCGTGGAGCTCGCGCAGGGCCTCCAGCGCGCCCTTGTGCCGCGCGTCGCGCTCGAGGGCGGCCTTGAAGTAGGCGACCGCCTCCTCCGGCTTGTCCTGGAGCTTCCACACCACCCGCCCGAGCCGGTCGTTGAGCCGGACGATCTCGCGTGGGTCGATGGTCGACGACAGCCGGTTGGCCAGCAGCGCGTGCAGCTCGTCGTACTGCTTGCCCTTCTCGAGCAGGCCCTCCAGCGCGGCGAAGGCCCCCTCGTTGCGCGGGTTGCGCGAGAGCAGATCCCGGTAGATGGCGATCGAGGCGTCGAAGTCCCCGGTGCGTTCGGCGGTGACCTGGGCCATCCGCGAGAGCACCCGCTCCCGCTCCGCGCCCTGCACCCGATCCTTGAGGTGCTCGAGGATCTTGAGGAGCCGGTCGCCCTGCCCCGTGGCCTCGTAGAGCTCCTCCAGCAGCCGCGCCGAGGCGAGGTGCGTGGGATCGATGGCGAGGATCTGCTCGTACGCGTCCGCCGCGCGGTCCGGGCTGTCCAGCGCCTCCTGCGCGAGCTGCCCGAGCCGGAAGAGACAGGAGACCCGCTCCGCCGTCGTCTCCGCCCGCTGGGCGAGCAGCGCCAGGACCTCGGCGAGCTCAGGTGCCCGCGAGAGCGCGTTGTAGAGCCGGTCGAGCTGCGGCAGCGCCCGCTCCCACAGCTCCGCGTCCAGCGTCCGCGCGCGCTCGTACCACTCCACTGCACGCTCCGGCTCGCCGAGGCGCACGTCGAACAGGTGCCCCAGCTTCAGGCACAGCTCCGCCGCGTCCTTCTGTTCGGCGATGCGCGGAAGGTCGTCCTCGAAGACGCCGGCCAGCTCCTCCCAGGCCTTCGCCGCATCCGCCGCCCGCTCGAGGCGCGCACGCACGTTGGCGTCGTTCGGATCGTCGCGGAAGGCGCGGGTGTACGCCATGAACGCCAGCTCCGGCGCGTCCTGCCGGTCCAGCCGCAGATCGCCCAGCTCCACCAGCAGCGCCCGGCGCTCCTCCGGATCCGGGCTGGTGGAGGCGCGCGCCTCGAGCTGCACCGCCAGCTTCGCCGCATCGCCGGAAGCCCGGTACGCGCGCAGGAGCACGTCGGAGGCGGACGCGTTGTTCGGCTCGCGCTCGACCATCGCCTCCACCCGCGCCAGCGCGCCCGCATGCTTCGGGTCCGCCGAGAGCAGCTCCGCGTAGAGATCCAGCGCCCCCACCCGATCGAGCAGCTTCGCCTCGCGCACCTGCGCCAGCCGGAAGCGCAGCGCCTCTGCCTCGCCGCCTGCGCGCGCGTCCTCCGGCAGCCGCTCCAGCCGCCGCGTGACGACGTCTGCCAACTCCGGCCAGCGGCCCAGCTCCTCACAGAGCGCGTCCAGCCGCTCCAGGGTCCGCGCGTCGTCCGGCCGCACCTCGAGGATGCGCCGGAAGGTGGTCACCGCCGCAGCCTTGTCGCCGAGCGCGTCCGCCTGCAGCCCGCCCATCTGGAAGAGCAGGTCTGCGCGCGCCTCGGACGCCTCGGTCTGCGCGAGCTGGCGCTTGAGCACGTCGAGAAGCTCCCCGCCGCGCCCCTCCGACTGCAAGAGCGCGCCCAGCCGGGTCAGCGCCTCGTCGTCCTGCGCCGACGCTTCGAGAACGCGCCGCCACGCCTCGATGGCGAAGGCCGCGTCGCCCTCCCGCTCCTTCACCTGCGCCAACGCCCGGTGCAGCGCGGCGCGGGCCTGCGGATCGGTGGCGCGCGGGGCGATCTCCTCCAGCACGTCCGCCAGCGCGTCCTCGGCATCCGCCGGGCGCGCCCACGCGAGGCACAGGGACAAGGCCTGGGCGTCGTCCGGCCACTCGCGCAGCGCCCGCGCGGCGGTGATGAACGCCTGCTCCGGGCTGTCCAGGTGCTGCGCGTACAGCTCCGCCATCCGCCGCAGCACCGCCGCCCGCTCGTGCGCCGTGGCCAGCGTGCCCACCCGCGCCTCGAGGGTCTGCACCAGCTTGAGGTGATCGCCCCCTTCGGCGAACACCGGCTCCAGGGCCTGCGCGGCCTCGCCCCGCATCGGGCTCTCCGAACGGGACAGCTCCTCCAGAGCGCCCACCGCGCCCGCGTGCTGCGCCTTCATCCGCAGGACCTCCTTGAACAGCTCCAGCCCGCCGCGCGCATCTCCCAGCCGGGCGATGCGCAGCCGGCCCAGCCTCACCCGCAGATCCAGCGCGTGCTCGGTGCGGCCCAGCTCCTCGCAGAGCGCGATCTCCCGCTGCACCAGCGCCGCCAGCTCCTCGAACCGCTCCTGCGCCTGCAGCACCCGCCCCAGCAGCGCGTACGCGTTCGGATCCTGCGGCTTGCGCTCGAGGATCGCCGCGTAGCACTTCGCCGCGCCGTCCGCGTCCCCGAGCTGCTCCTCCGCGATCCCGCCCAGCTCGTAGAGGAGGTTCACCTGCTCCTCGACCGAGGGGTGGGCGAGGACCTGCCGCCGCATGGCGTGCGCGAGCTCGCGGGGCTTCTGCTGCTTGCGGTACAGCCGCG
>CAZCWA010000339.1:0-5986 GCA_964502265.1 uncultured Myxococcaceae bacterium
TGACGGCGCGTGGGCGCCTGCCGCGCGAGGACCGCGATGTCTGGCATGTGGAGGTTCTTCATCGGGTGGTGGGGGGGAGAGCTTTCACGCGGAAGAGGAGGGTGGGCGCGTCCCGGCCTTCGAGCGCGACCGGCTCGAGCCGCTCGGCCGGCGTGCCCGGGGGCAGATGCGAGAAGGTGGCCTCGGTGACGAGCAGCTCGCTCCCGCGGCAGAGCCCCTGCACCCGCACCGGGAGGTGCACCGCGTCGCCGATGGCCGTGTACTCCATGCGCTTGGCCGAGCCGATGCTGCCCACCACCGCGAGCCCGGTGTGGATGCCGATGCCCGCCGTCAGGCCCGCCGCCGCCGCGTCCCACGGCGCACCCTTCGCGCGCCAGCGATCGAGGAGCTTCGGCAGCCGCGCGCCGATCCGCAGCGCCGCGCGGACCGCCCTCACCGCGTGGTCCGGCTGATCGGTGGGCGCGTTCCAGAGCGCCATCAGCCCGTCCCCGGTGAACTTGTCGATCGTCCCCTGCTCCGCGAGCAGCTCCTCGATGAGGAAGCCGAAGTACTCGTTGAGCACCTGCACCGCCGTCTCCGGCTCCAGCGACTGCAAGAGCGCGCTCGCGTTGCGCACGTCGGTGAAGAGGACGGTGACGTTCCGCCGCACCCCGCCCAGCCCGGGGGAGGCGCGGCCCTCCACGATCTCCTGCAGCACCGCGTCGGAGAAGTAGCGCGAGAGGCGCTCGCGCGTGCGCCGCTCGACGAGGCTCTGCTGCTCGAAGTCCGCGCGCTCGAGGCCCGCCGCCACGTGCGAGGCGCTGCTCTCGAGGAAGGCGATCCCCCGAGGCTCGAACATGAAGTTGAGCGGCGAGCTCTCCGCGTAGACCACCCCGCGCACGCCCCCGTCCGGCTCGAGCAGCGGCGCGGCCAGCACCGCCTTGCCCGGGAAGAGGCTCTGCCCGAGCCCGAGGTACCGGTCGTCCGAGAGGACGTTGCGGATCTGCAGCGGGCGCGCGTCCCGGCGCACGTCGGCGAGGATCGCCTCGCAGAGCGGATCCTTCTGGTAGCGCGAGGGCTTGCCGCGCACGCGCCAGGCCCCCACCTGCACCGCGCCGCCGGGCAGCGTCTCCGCGTCCGGTCCGGGCGCGCCGCCGCCGGGGAAGAGGAAGATCCCCGCGCGGTCCGCCTCCAGCACCCGCGCGATGACCTCGAGGGACAGCTCCACCAACCGCGCCGGATCCGTCAGCGTGACCGCCAGCTTGCCGACCTCGGAGGCGCCGAAGACCAACCGCTGCGTGCGCTCGCGCTCGCGCACCGCTTCGCCCGCCGCCTCGATCAACGCGTCCACCCGGTCCAGCTCGCCGGTGATGCTCGACTCGCCCTGCTGCCGGAGCTGCTGCACCAGCCCGCGCACCTCCACCAGGCGATCCCACACCGAGGTGTCGTGCTCGAAGGCGTCGCGCCGGAAGAGCTGCTGCGCCAGCGAGGAGATCTCCAGCGGCTCCAGCTCCGCGTCGGCCACGTCGCCCGGCGGGTGCGCGCGCAGCAAGGGGAGCAGGTCCGGGTGGTGCTCGGGCGCGGCGGGCGTGCTGCAGGTGAGGCAGGGGCGCGCGGCCACCGTCCCGTCCTCCAGCCACTCGATGTACTCGCGCGCGGAGACGCGCCGGGGCGCGCTGCGGTCACACCGGCTGCAGGGGAAGGTGAGCCAGAGCGATTGAAGGCAGACGCCCTGCCCGAGCCGCTCGCCCAGCAGCCCGCGCGCGACGATGGGCGGCACCCGCCAGAGGTAGATCGCCTGCGCCGAGGCCTGCGCGCTCCGCAGCACGTGCCCGAGCTGCCGGATGCCGCCGGGGAGGACCTCGGTGACCGAGGCGAAGTCGTAGACCGCGCGTCCGTCGAGCCCCTCCGCGTGCCGGCGCAGGTTGAGCTGCGGCGAGAGCGCGCCGCGCAGCGCGAGGAAGGTGAGGTCGCCTGAGACGAGCTTGACGGTGGGCGCCTCGCCGCGCTGCGGCCCGGTGATGGCGGAGGCGAGGTACTGGGTGACCGCGGGGTGCGGCTCGGCCTGCGGCACCAGCGCGGCGAGGGCGGCGAAGTCGAGCGTGGAGTCGGTGAAGCGGAGGCTGCCGCGGCAGCTCGCGCACAGAAAGCGCGGCGGCTCCCCGCGGTGGATCAGCTCTTCGGAGGCGCGCAGGTGGATGGAGCGCACCACCTCGTCGCCGCAGTTGTCGCAGGAGTAGGGCGCGAGGACCGAGAGCAGGTGCGCCGCGCCGCCGAAGCCGCTGACCATCAGGTACTGGTCGACGAGCGCCGGCGTGGCGTTGACCACGTAGAGGCCCTCGACCTCCGGCGGCAGGCGCGAGACCGCGTCCATCCACGCGCGGATGCCCAGCGAGGTGATGCGGTGGACCCCGCCCACGTCGAGCACCACCTGGCCGCGCAGCCTCAGCTCTCCCAGACGCGGCGCCAGCGGCTCGCCGAGGCTCCCCGAGATCCGCACGTGCACCACCCGGCCGATCCGCTGGTGGTCGATGTGGAAGGTCGGCCTGACCGCGGCCAATGCGGGACGGGAGCTGGGGGCGCTCATCGGGGAGGCAGGCTAGTTCAAAGGGAAGATCTCCGCGTCGGGTAGGCGCAGGTTTCCGGAGTTCCCTAGTTGAAGACGACCACGTCCACGGTGCGCGGCGGGCCTGCGTGCCCGGGGGCGTGCTCGGGAGCGTGCTCGAGGTGGAGCGTGTGCCCGGCGAAACCCAGCGGTCCTCCGCCGGAGAGCCGCACCCGGGCGGGGTTCACCGAGCGGTCCACGCAGCCCCGTTCGGCCGGGGCGTCCGCGGGACACGTCCGAAGTATATTGCCGGTTTCGGTGAACTGGCCGGGCGCGCCCGAGGCGCCGTCGTGAACCAGCCGGTAGCGGGTGCCGTCGCGCTCTGCGAACTCGCCGGAGGCACCGGCGAAGACCCACAGCTCGCGCCGGTCGTTCACGTCGTCCAGATCGACCACCGGCGGCTCCGCGGGCAGCAGCGTCTGCACGCCGTGGGGGAGCAGCGGGACGATCCCGCCCGCGCGTCCGAAGAAGGGCAGCTCGGTCACCTCCGCCTCGGCCTGCAGCTCTCCGGGGCCTGTGTGCGTCCCGTGCGCCGTCCCGTCCGTCCCCAGCCGGTGCCAGGTGCCCTCGGGGAGAAGGACGGGACGGGAGGTCGCGCCCTCGGCGAGGACGGGCGCCACCAGCAGCGAGGGCCCGAGCAGATACTGGTCGTGCACGTCCCACAGGCGCGCGTCCGCGGGGAACTCGAGGGGCAGGGCGCGCATCAGCGGGAGGCCCTTCGTCTCCGCCTCCACCGACGCGCCGTCGAGGTAGGGGAAGAGGCGGATGTGCAGCGAGGCCCAGCGCGCGAAGTGCGTCAACGTCGCCTCGTCCTTGCCGAACCACCAGTTCTCCCGCGCCGAGAGGCCGTGGTGGGTGCGCATCACGGGGGAGAGCGCGCCGAGCGACGTCCACCGGAAATATACTTCACGTGTCGAAGGCGGGTTGGTGGAGCTCTGGTAGCCCGCGATGTCGTGGCCCCAGGTGGAGACGCCGCCCAGGCCCATGTTCAGGCCCATGGTCACCACCGTCGGCATCCCGTCGTCCTTCTGGAAGTCGGTGCGCTGATCGCCGGCCCAGACCACGGGCGTGTACGCGGTGGAGCCGAGCCACCCGGCCCGCGCGAAGAAAAGGCGCTGGCGGCCATCGCCCTGCCGCTCCTGCAGGACCTCGTGGTTGAGCTTCACCCACTCGCGCGGGTAGCGGTTGTGCGCGAGCAGCGGGTCCTCGCCCGAGTGCAGCTTCGCCCACGTGGGCAGCCACTCGCCGTAGTCCGCCATCCAGCCGTCGAAGCCCTGATCGAGCGCCTCGTGCAGGTATGACTTCACCCACTCGCGGGTCTGGGGCCGGCTCAGGTCCGCCAGCCCGGTGGACTTGAAGGTCACGCCGCTCCAGAGGTCCGGCGCGCCGTCCGGGCCGAGCACGAAGTGCCCGTCGCGCAGCGCCTCCTCGTACACGCGGGTGCCCGTGACGAGGAAGGTGTTGAAGTACGCGTGCCACGCGAAGCCCATGCCGTTCAGCTCCGCCGCCAGCGCCTCCGCGTCGGGGTAGAGCGTGCGGTCGAGGTGCCACTCCTCCTTCAACCGATAGCCCTGTCCGCTGACGTCGTGGCCGCCCCGGAAGTCCTCGGTCCAGAGCACGGAGGAGGGGACGCCGCGCTCGCGCAGGAGCCGCGCGATGTCCCGCACGTTCTGCGAGCCGTGGATGGCGTCGTGCCAGGGCGCGAACGCCACCGGCGGCGGCTGCGGCGGCCGTCCGAGGATGCCCGCCGTGGCGCGCTCCAGCGCCTTCTTCGGCTCCGGGCCCCAATAGAGGTGGAGCTCGAGCGCGTCCTGCCAGGTCTCCATCCGGAAGACCTCGTCGTCCTTGGAGCAGACCTCGAAGACGCTGCGCGCATCCGAGGCCACTGCGCCCACGTACCCGCGCTGGGAGAGCCAGGTGGGCAGCCCGAAGCTCGCCCCGTGCCGCGCGCCCTGGAGCATCCACAGGTCCGGCGGATCGTCCGAGTCGGTCTTGCCGATGCCCGGCTCGCTGATCCAGATGGGCACCGTGTGGCCGCGGTGATCCAGCGCGTCCGACTGCCCGCCGAAGCCGAGGAAGCGATCGCCCGGCGCGCAGGTGAAGGCGAGCGCGGAGCGGTTCAGCCCGCCGGGCTGCGAGGCGGTGGGCCGGAGGGTGACCACCAGCACGCCCTCGCCGGGTGAGTGCAGCTCCAGGTGGCCAAGCTCCGTGGCATCGGCGGCGTCTCCCGCTCGAGCGACGAGGTTTACACGGCCGTCCGCGTCCTCCCGGCGCTCGAAGCGCGTGGCGCCGAGCCAGCCGCCGGTGGGCTCGAAGAAGCGGAAGGAGCCGTACTGCATCTCGACGTTCGCCTTCGTCTGGCGGAAGGCGACCGGCGCCGCCCGGGAGGGATCGGCGGACTCGAGCAGCGCCGTCCCATCCGGCGCGCGCACCGTGAGGCGGCCGTGGGCGTCGTCGACCTCGATGGAGAAGCCGCCGGGCCGCAGCGGTTCGGGATCCCGGCTGCAGGCAGCGAGGACGAAGGAGGCGAGGACGAGCGCGCTGGCGGCGAGCGCGCGGCGGCGGGGGAGCGGAGGCCACATGGCGCGCAGTGTGCCCCGGGCCGGGCGAGCGGAGAAACGGGCGGCGCGACAGGCGCGCGTGCAAGGCGCGCGGGTCGGGTTAACGCGTGTGCACCTGACGGGGGTGCGCACCGCGCGCGGCTCAGCGGGACAGCAGCACGCCCATCGCCGCCAGCGCGTCGAAGAAGCCGGGGAAGCTCTTGGAGACGCACTCGGGGGCCTGCAGCTCCACCCTCACGCCCCCGAGCACGCCCAGCACCGCCGCGCTCATCGCCATGCGGTGGTCGCCCCGGCTGTGGAAGGTGAACGGCTGTACACGCACGGGCGGGTGGAGGGTCAGCGCCTGCGCGGCCTCGTCCAGCTCCGTTCTTCCTCCGGCCGCCTCCACGAGGTCGCGGATCCCCTGCAGCCTGTCGCTCTCCTTCGCGCGCAGGAGGTTGACGTGCGTCAACCGGGACGGCCCCGGGCAGAAGCACGCGAACGCGGCCAGGGTCGGCAGGAGGTCGGGACACTCGGTGCCGCTCGCCTCGAGGCCGCGGGCGGGCGTGCCGGTGACGCGCGCGAGGTGGCGTTCCGGGTCGATGGCCACCCTCAGCCCCGCCGCCTCGAGGATCCGCACCACTGCGCGGTCTGGATGAGCTGCGTCCACGTCTACGCCGGCCGCCTCGCCGCCGGAGGCCCACGCGAGCAGCAGGAGGTATCCGAGCGACGACCAGTCCCCGGGGACCTCGGGCCAGCGTGCCGGGGTCCGGAATCCGGTGACCCGGAGCTGCGCGCCCTCCCGCTCGATGGTGAAGCCGCAGCGCGTGGCCCACTGCACGGTCAACGCGAGGTAACCCGC
>CAZCWA010000340.1:0-5959 GCA_964502265.1 uncultured Myxococcaceae bacterium
ACGTGGAGAAGGCCCGCTTCGAGAAGATGCTGACCTCGGCGGAGATCGTCACCCTGATCACCGCGCTGGGCACCGGCATCGGCAAGGAGGACTACCACCCGGAGAAGGTCCGCTACCACCGCATCATCCTGATGACGGACGCAGACGTGGACGGCTCGCACATCCGGACGCTGCTGCTGACCTTCTTCTACCGGCAGATGCCGGAGCTGCTGGCGAACGGCTACCTCTACATCGCCCAGCCGCCCCTCTATAAGGTGACGCGGAACAAGAAGGACCAGTACCTCAAGAACGAGGAGGCGCTGGACCGGTACCTGCTCAACATCGCCGGTGACCGGGCGAAGCTGCGCACCGCGCAGACGGAGCTGTCCGGGGCCGAGCTCAAGAGCGTGCTGGAGCGGGTGATCGCCTACCAGCGGCGGCTGGAGAAGCTGGCGGTGCGCAAGGACGCGCGGGTGCTCGATGCGCTGGTGCAGGCCTCGGACATCACCCCCGAGCTGCTCTCGGACATGGACCGGCTGCAGGAGGAGCTCTCGAAGATCGAGACCTACCTCGAGGCCCGCTACCCGGACATCGTGGACCAGCTCCGCGTCGTCCGCAGCGACGACCCCGAGCACGGGACCAAGAAGCTCGTCTTCCACAGCGAGGTGAACGGCTCCCCGCGCGAGACCGGCGTGGACATGCCCTTCCTCAGCGGCCCCGAGTACCGCGAGCTCGTCTCCCTGCGCGAGGTGGTGCGGAGGCTCGGGCCCGCGCCCTACACGGTGGAGCTGGAGGGGGGCGAGGTCCGCACCTTCTCGGTGCAGGAGATGCTCAAGGCGGTGCAGGACGACGCGCGCCGCGGCCTCGGCGTCCAGCGCTACAAGGGGCTGGGCGAGATGAACCCGGACCAGCTCTGGGAGACCACCATGGACCCCGCGCGCCGCACGCTCCTCCAGGTGCGGGTGGAGGACGCGGTGGAGGCGGACGTCATCTTCTCGCTGCTGATGGGCGAGGCGGTCGAGCCGCGCCGGGAGTTCATCGAGCGGAACGCGCTCGAGGTGCAGAACCTCGACATCTGACCGTGCCCGGGCCGTGCCCGGGGGTGGCGGGGGACACCTTCTCCCGCGCGCACCCACCGGCGGCCCGTCCGCGTCACTGGGGCGGCGCCGGCCGGGGCAATCGGCAACGGCCTTGCACGGCACGGCGGCATGGATCCCGAAGCCGCACTCCGCGAGGCGCTCGCCCGCGAGGGAGAACCTGCCTACCTGCTGGACCGCCGGGGCGTCGTCCGGTTCGTGAACGACGCCTGGGACCGGGCCGCGCGCGCGGACGGGGCGCCCCAGAGCGTGCACGCCGCCTCGGTGGTGGGGACGGACTGGCTGGGCGGCATCCAGGGCAAGGCGCGCCGGTACTACGCCGCGCTGCTCTCGCGGGCGCTGGCGATGCCCGCCTCTTCGCCTCCCCGCGCGCTGGTGCACCTCACCGAGTCCAACTCCCCGGTATCGGTGCGGGTGGTCTCCCACCGCTTCGTGCCGCTCCACGGCGAGCGCGGCGAGAGCGCCGACTTCGTGCTGGTGGTCCACGCCCCGGTGGTGGAGACGAAGGTGGAGGGCCACTACCCCGTCATCCGCGAAGCCGGCGCGCGCTATCTGCAGGGGGACGGGGCGGTGCTGCAGTGCTCCTCGTGCCGTCGCACCCGGACGGGAGCGGGGCTCGCCGGCGAAGGGGGCTGGGAGTTCGCCCCCGAGCTGATCCTCTCGGCCCCCGAGGGGACGCGCTGGCACGTCTGCCCGGACTGCCGCGTCCGCTACTACGGCCGGCCCTCGGACGAGGCGCTGAAGCGGACGGTGGCGGCGCGGCTTCCGCGCTCGGTGGGGCTGTGGCTCTCGGCGAAGAGGCTGCCGGTCGCGCTCCCGGACCCGGACCTCGCCGCCTGACGCACGGCGCTGCACAAAATCTCGGCGGGTAGGAGTTTCGCGCCTTTGTGAAGTGGCGCCGGCCGCTCTAAGATGGACCGCACCTTGGGGCGTCGTCTAACGGCAGGACATCAGACTTTGGCTCTGATTATCAAGGTTCGAATCCTTGCGCCCCAGCTCACTTCCCCGGGGGCCTGATGAACGCACGGATTCTTCAGTTGGTAGTGGTTGGCAACGCGCCCCCCGGACTGCTGAAGGATCTCGAGGAGCCGCTCCGGCAGCAGCTCGGCGTCGAGACGGCCTCCAGCAAGACCCAACTGCAGACCCCCACCTACGCGTTCAACAAGGACCGCAACCAGTACCACTGCAACGCCATCATGCGGCGGATGGTCCCCTTGCTCGAGGCGGGCAGGCACGGCGCCATCGGCCTTCTCGACGTGGACCTCTTCGTCCCCGACAGCCCCTTCGTCTTCGGCGAGGCGGACCGGGAGGCGCGCATCGGGCTCGTCTCCACCTTCAGGCTGCGCCAGGGCGCGGACGGCGAGACGCTCCGCCGGCGGCTTCAGGTCGAGGCCACCCACCAGGCCGGCCACCTGCTCGGGCTCTCCTACTGCGAGGACACCCGCTGCGTGATGTTCCTCGCCCAGACGCCGCAGGAGGTGGACCGCAAGGGCCCCTCCCTCTGCAACGTCTGCCGCAACGAGCTCGCCAAGCTCAACCGCTGAGCCCGCCTCTCCGGACGGCAACGTCTGCCCGGGGCGATCGAGCCGTGGTCAGGACCGGAGCTGTGCTAGGCAGCCCGGCATATGCGCGCCCTGCTCATGTCCCACTCCGGTCTGCGGTACCTCGTGCTCCTCGCGCTGGTGGCGTTCCTCGTCACCTGCATCATCGGCCTGGTCTCGAAGAAGCCGGCCGGGAAGGGCGTGCGCGTGACCGGCGCCATCTTCGTCGGCCTGCTCGACCTGCAGGTCCTCCTCGGCCTCGTCGCGGTGCTGATGGGCGTCTGGTACCCGGCGCTGATCGGCCACCTGGTGCTGATGCTCCTCGCCATGGTTGTGGCGCACGTCACCCTGGCGATGAACCGCCGCCGCCCGGTGCCCGGCTACGCGCTGCCGCTGGGGGGCGCCATCGCCGCGCTGGTGCTGATCATCGGCGGGGTGATGGCCATCCAGTGCAGCCCCTTCGCCATGGGCTGCGGCCAGGTCGTCCGCGCCACCCTGGCGCAGTAGCCGGGACCCCCTCCGCCGTGGACGCGGCCCCTCCCACCTTCGAGCTCTTCCACGCCATCGCCCACCCGCCCTCGGCGAAGGCGCGGCGCTTCGTGGTGGACCACGCGCTCGAGGACGCGGTCCGCTTCCGCAACGTGGCGTACGAAGAGGTGCGCCGGGACCTCGAGGCCCGCGGCGGGCACACGGTGCCTGCGCTCTGGGACGGGCACGCGCTGCACCAGGGCGCCGAGGCCGTGGTCTCCCGGCTCACCATCTTCACCAGCATCGGCCGGATGCCCTAGGCACCGCCCCGCGACGTCGTCGCGGGGTGCCTAACCCTGTCCGGCGGGGCGCTTGCGCGGGCGCGCCACCCCGTACCGGTCGAGCTTCTCCACGAAGGTCCGCCGCGGCATCCCCAGCAGCGCCGCCGCCTGTGTCTGGTTGTGGCCGGCCCGCTCCAGCGCGTCGAGGATCGCCTCGCGCTCGGCCTGCTCCTGCTGCTGCCGGAAGCTCTGCCCCTGCCGCAGCGGGACCGCCTGGGGATCGGTGGAGTCCTCGGGGCCGGAAGGGCCCATCGTCCCGCGGCCCGGAAGGTATCCCGGCGGGAGGTGCGGGATGGCGGAGGGCTCGGTGATGGGGACCTGGGTGGCGGTCACCGGGCCCGAGTGGGAGAGCGGCGGGACCTCCACGGGGGGCAGCGAGGTGGCGCCGGCGAAGTGCTCGAGCCGCAGGGCGTCCGAGGCCAGCAGCACCGCGCGCTCCACCACGTGGCGGAGCTGCCGGATGTTCCCCGGCCACGGGTTCTCCCTCAGCCACTGCGCCGCCTCGGCGGAGATCTCCGGGGTCGCGCGGCCCAGGTCCTGCGCCACCGCCTGCGCGAAGTGGCGGACGAGCGGGAGGATCTCCTCGCGCCGGTCGCGCAGGGGCGGGATGACCAGCAGGGTCCCGCACAGCCGCCAGTAGAGGTCCGCGCGGAAGGTCCCCGCGCCGATCGCCGAGGTGAGGTTGCGGTTGGTGCAGGCGACGATGCGCACGTCCACCGGCCGGTCGTGGAGGCCGCCCACGCGCCGCACCCGCCCGTCCTCCAGCACCCGCAGGAGCTTCCCCTGCAGGTCGAGCGGCATCTCGCCGATCTCGTCCAGCAGCAAGGTCCCCTTGTCCGCCTGTTCGAAGAGGCCGGGCTTGGCCCGGTCGGCGCCGGTGAAGGCCCCGCGCTCGTAGCCGAAGAACTCCGCCTCGAGGAGCTGGGGCGGCAGCGCGGCGCAGTTGATCCGCACCAGCGGGAGGCCCGCGCGCGGAGAGGCCCCGTGGACCTCCTCGGCCACCACCTCCTTGCCGGTGCCGGTCTCGCCCATCACCAGCACCGGGATGCGGCCCTGCGCCACCCTGCGCAGCAGCCCGTAGAGCGCGACCATCGCCGGGTCCCGGACCACGCGCAGGCCCTCGCGCTCGAAGGAGGCGGGCGCGCCGAGCCGCTGGATGACGAGGGTGAGGCTGCCGATGCGGACCGCCTCGCCGGGCTGCAGCGGGCACTCGCCGCGGACGCGCACCCCGCCCACCCACGTCCCGTTCTGGCTGCCGAGATCGCGGATGATGGCCAGCGGCCCGCGCACCACCAGCTCCGCGTGCTCGCGGGAGGCGAGCCGGTCCGCCACCACCAGCCACGCGCCGGGGCGGCGGCCGATGAGGAGCCTCCCCTCCGCGGGCAAGGGCAGGGTCCGCGCGTCCGAGCCGTCCACCACCACCAGCGCCAGGCGCTGCCCCTCACATGCGACGACTCCGGCGCCCAGCCCGGTGAGGGTGGCGTCGGAGTCGTCCTTGCTTCGCCCGGATGTCATGCGCCTCCGAGGATATCCCGAAGGCGCGGGGTGGGAACGACGACTACTTGATGAACTGCACCAGGTCCTTCTTGAACTGCTGGGGGATCTCCGCGTGCAGCCCGTGGCCCACGCCCGGGTACACCTTGAGCTTCGAGCCGGGGATGGCGGCCTGCAGGGCGTACTGGTCCTGCAGCGTGAAGAGGGAGTCCTCGGTGCCGAAGAGGATCAGCGTCTTCGCGCGGATGTGGCGCAGCCCGCCCGAGTAGTCGTTCGCCACCAGGCCCGCCATCGCCTGCTGCCACACGTGCAGCGGGACCTTCATGCTCGAGGACAGCATGCCCTGGATGTAGGACTCGGGGACCGGCTTGTAGAAGGTGCTGCGCTGGAAGTACTCGACGAAGTCCGGGTCCACCTCCGGCATGCTGTACATGAGGTCGCGCAGCTCGATGCCGGGGGCGTGGTTGTACGCGGTCTTCGCCGAGCCGATCAGCACCAGGTGGGTGACCCGCTTCGGGTAGGTGGCCGCCACCTTGTGGGCGGTGAACGAGCCCATCGAGTGGCCCACCAGCGCCGCCTTCTGGATGCGCAGCGCGTCCATGAACGCCACCAGGTCCGCCGCGAAGTTCGACTGCTCGTAGCAGCAGGTGGGCTTCGAGGAGTCGCCGTGCCCGCGCTGGTCGATCATGTAGACGCGCCACTTGGACGGCAGCGTCTGCTGGTTGAGCGCCCACGTCTGGTGCGAGTCGCTGTAGCCGGGGATGAAGATGACCGGGTGGCCGTTGGGGTTGCCCTGCACCACGTAGTTCATCTTCACGCCGGTGGAGAGCTGCACCGACCGGCGCTGCGGCGCGGCCGAGTTGCCGTGGCCATGCCCGTTGCCGTGGCCGTGCCCGTTGCCATGGCCATGCCCGTTGCTGTTGCAGAGCGCGTCCTCGCTGACCTCGAGTTCGTCGCCCTCCGCCCAGGCATCGAGCCCGTGTTCATCGAATTCTCCGCCACAGGCGAGCGCTCCGATGGCGACAACCAGCGCTGCGAA
>CAZCWA010000341.1:0-5933 GCA_964502265.1 uncultured Myxococcaceae bacterium
AGCGTTCGACGGGGCTCGGGGAGCGTTCGACGGGGCTCGGGGAGCGTTCGACGGGGCTCGGGGAGCGTTCGACGGAGCACCCGGCCGGGAAGGGGTTCCGGGACGACAAGCCCAGGCTGCGGGCGGCAGGGCAGGGGTTCACGCCCTCCGTGAGCACTCGCCCGAGAGTCGCGAGCTCCTTGTCGCCGTCCGCCCGTGCCGCCCGTGCGGCCGGTTCTTCGGGCGATAGGCTCACCGCCGAACCGCTATCGGATCGTGCAGGTCGACGTTCACCACGCTGCTCCGCGCCCAAGGGGACACGCTCACCGCCCCTTCATGTCCCTTCGCTTCTGGGCGCGGGCGAACTCGGCGCGCATGGCGCCGCCGACCCGTTTCCCGGCCGAGCGGGCGAACTTGGACACGGACTTGTCGCGCGGGTCACGGGCGCGGGTGGGACTGCTGTCCTTCGACTCGTGGGTCTGGTGCTGCAGGAACGGGTTCTTGCCCATGCTCCAACCTCCTTCCTGCAACGTTAGGCACTCACGGGATGGGCAGCGCGCGGAGCAGCCGGCCCTGGCCCACCTGTACGCGGAGCAGGAGGGTCTCTCCGCTCTTGGCGCGCTGGACGATCTGCATCAGGTCCCTCGCCGAGCGGACCGGCTCTCCCGCCGCCTCGACGATGGTCATCCCCGGCGCGAGCCCCGCGCTCTCCGCCACCGAGCCCGGCGCCACCTGGACGATCAGCGCGCCCGCCGGCTGTCCGCGGACGCCGCCGTTGCGGAGCACGAGGCCCAGGCCCTCGGTGCGCGACTCCTCCTCCGGCTGGGCGGGGGCGCGGCGCCGCACGCCCTCCAGATCCGGCCGCTCCCCGAGCGTGACCTTGACCTCCCGCTGCTTGCCCTCGCGCAGGACGCCCAGCGTCACCTCTTCACCCGGCGGCATGAAGCCCACCGCGCGGGTGAGGGTGCGCGCGCTGTCCACCTTCTCGTCGTTCACCGAGACGATCACATCGTCCGCCCTCAGGCCTCCGCGCGCGGCGGGCGTGTTGGGGGTGACGTCGGAGACGAGCGCGCCCTCGGTGGCGTCCACGCCCAGCGCGCGTCCCAGCTCCGGGGTGAGGTCCTGCACGCCCACCCCGAGCCAGCCGCGGCGCACCTCGCCCTTCTCCAACTGCGGCAGCAGCACCGCGGCCATGTTCGACGGCACGGCGAACCCGATCCCCGTCCCGCCGCCCACGATGGCGGTGTTGATCCCCACCACCTCGCCGCGCAGGTTGAACAGGGGCCCGCCCGAGTTGCCCGGGTTGATCGCCGCGTCGGTCTGCAGGAAGTCGTCGTAAGGCCCGGCGTCGATGTCCCGCGCGCGCGCGGAGAGGATGCCGGCGCTCACCGAGGACGCGAGCCCGAAGGGGTTGCCGATCGCCACCACGTAGTCGCCGACCTGCAGCTCGTCCGAGTTCCCCAGCTTCACCGACGGGAGCTCTTCACCCTCCACGCCCTCGAGCTGCACCAGCGCCAGGTCCGTGAGCGGATCGCTCCCCAGCACCTTCGCGCCGAACGTGCGGCCATCGTCCATGGTGATCCGGATGTTGGCGGCGTCCTGGACCACGTGGTGGTTGGTGAGGAGCCGTCCGCGCGGATCGATGATGAAGCCCGAGCCTGCGCCCTGCCGCATCCGGGGTCCCTCCCCGTGCGGGTTGGGCATGCCGAAGAACGGATCGAACGGGCTGCCCTGCATCTGCGATCTGCCGCCGGCGCGCTGCCGCACCTCCACGTTGACGACCGCGCTCTTCACCGACTGCACCAGCGGCGCGAGCGAGGGCAGCGCGCCCACCTCTCGCGGCGAAGGCGAAGGCGTGGGCGTGGACGGGGCGGGACGCGCGGGCTCGTTGCGGGGGGCCTGCTCGGCGGGGGGCGGCGCGTCGTTCTCGCGGACCGGGACCTTCTGGCCGTTGCAGGCAAAGAGGACGAGAACGAGGGAGCTGGAGAGGATCGCGCGGCGGCTTCGGAAGGATCGTTGGGAGCGCATCACCGCCCCTTAGTAGCCAGCCTCGCGCGAGGTGCAATGCCAGCGCCTGCCTGCTCTCCCCGTCGTCTCTCGCACGACGGTTTCGCCGTCTGTCGAGGCTCGCCAGCAGACAGGGCGGCGGGTAGGGTCCGCGCCGAACTCAACCTCTCGTTGGAGACGGACATGAAGCTTTCGGATCTGAAGATCATCGTGACCGGCGGCGCGCAGGGCATGGGCGCGCACTTCGCCCGGCGGCTGCACGAGGCGGGCGCGCAGGTGGCGGCCGGCGACATCAACGAGGCCGCGCTCTCGGAGCTGCCCGAGGGCATCCACCGCCGCAAGCTGAACGTCGCCGACGAGGCGGACGTCACCTCCTTCGTGGAGTGGGCGCACGGGCAGATGGGCGGGCTCAACGGCCTCGTCAACAACGCCGGCGTGCTGCGCGACGGCCTGCTGATCAAGAAGGACAAGGAGACGGGCGAGGTGAAGAAGCTCTCGCTCGAGCAGTGGAACACGGTGATCGGCGTGAACCTCACCGGCGCCACCCTGATGGTCCGCGAGGTGGTGGCGAAGATGGTCCAGACCGGCCAGAAGCCCGGCGTGATCGTGAACATGTCCTCGCTCGCCCGGCACGGGAACCGCGGCCAGTCGAACTACGTGGCGGCCAAGTCCGCCCTGGCGGCCAACACGGTGACCTGGGCGCGCGAGTTCGGCCCCTTCGGCATCCGCGTGGGCGCCATCGCCCCGGGCATGATCGAGACCCCGATGACCCAGGGCATGAACCAGAAGGCCCGCGACATGCTGGTCTCCATGGTCCCCGTCGGCCGGGTGGGCCTCCCCGAGGACATCTGGGTGGCGGTGAAGTTCGTGCTCGAGTGCGACTACTTCAACGGCCGCACCATCGATGTGGACGGTGGTCTGTCGATGTAGGCGGTTTCGCCCATTGACGGTGTCTGTGTATTGGCCTTCGGGCGTCTCGGGCGGAAAAATCCACCAATGAAGACGCGGACTTCCGCTCCGTGACGAAGTGTCCCCGGGAGTGGCTGGCGCCGGCGGATTGGGTCATTATCGTCGGCGTCCCCTCGCAGCCGGAGTGACCTGTATGCGCGAACGGTCCCCTTCCGTCGCGGTGCCCCTGTCGGGATGTCTGGTGTTGGCGTTGGCGCTCGCCGGCTGCTTTGGCGAGGGCGAGATGCAGTTCGCCGGCCCCCACGGACGCTCCCCGAACGGCTCGCACCCGGACGCGCAGAGCCAGCGCCAGGCCTTCACCTGCGATCCTTCCCGGACGCCGGAGGAGGTCCCGCTGCGAAGGCTCACCCGCCGCCAGTACGTGCGCACGGTGGACGCCTGGGTGCGCGAGGCGGGGCTCCCCGGCCCCGAGGCGCAGGCGGTGTTGGGCGCGGTGCAGGAGCTGCTCCCGCGCTTCCCCGAGGACCGCCGGGTGGGCGCGCCGGGCGAGAACCACGGCGGCTTCAGCCAGCTCGATCAGGCGGTGCAGCAGGCGCACGTGGACGCGGCCTGGGAGGTCGGCCACGGATTGGCGCGGGCGCTCGTTGCCAACACGGCCCGCCGCGGCGCGCTGGTGGGCGGCTGCGCCACCGACCCGGACGGCGGCAACGATGCGGCCTGCCTGCGCTCTTTCATCGCCCGCTACGGCGCGGCGGTGCTGCGGCGGCCGCTGAGCGCTTCGGACGTGGACTTCTTCGCCCAGGCGGCGCTCTCGGGCGGCACCCACGGACCGGTCTCGCCGGAGGTGGTGGCGGACGTGCTCACCCTCCTCTTCACCTCGCCCGAGGCGCTCTACCTGGTGGAGCAGGCGCCGGCGGAGTGGGACCTCGCGCAGGGGGGACCTGCGCCGCTGGACGCGCACGCGCTCGCCTCGCGGCTGAGCTACCACTTCTGGCAGGCCCCTCCGGACGCGGCCCTGCGGGAGGCGGCGGACTCCGGCGCGCTGCTCACGCCCGAGGGCTACCGCGCCCAGGTGGACCGCCTCTTCGAGGACGCGCGCACCGAGGCCTCGCTGCGCGACTTCTTCGGCCAGTGGTTCCGGCTCGAGGACCTGCAGCCGCTCGACTCGCGGGTGGGCCTCGCCGCGTTCGATGCGTTCGCGGGCTCGGACAGGCCCTCGGCCACGCTGCACGTGGAGATGCGCCAGGAGGTGGAGGACCTCGTCACCTGGCTGGTGCGCTCGGGCGCCAACGTGGGGGACGTCCTCACCAGCCGCAAGCACGTGGCCCGCTCCCCGGCGGTGGCCGCGCTCTACGAACAGGCCCCCTGGGACGGCGTGGGCGAGCCCCCGGAGCTCTTGCAGACCACCCGCGCGGGGCTGCTCACCCGGGCCGCGTTCCTCGCCTCCGCGTCCGGCAACACCCGGCCGGTGATGAAGGGCTACCACGTGCGCAACGCGCTGCTGTGCCAGCCCATCCCGCCGCCGCCGGACAACGCGATGGCCATGCCGGTCGAGCCCTCGGAGGAGGCCACCACCCGCGAGCGCGTGGCCCAGCTCACCGAGCAGCCCGGCTCCTCGTGCGCCGGCTGCCACACCGGCCTGCTCAACCCGCTGGGCTACGTCACCGAGGGCTTCGACGCGCTCGGCCGCGCCCGGACCCACGAGCGGCTCTTCGCCGAGGACGGGCAGATGCGCCGCGAACGGGCGGTGGACACGCGGGCGAAGGTCAGCGTGGGCGCGGTGCAGACCGACGCGCTGGACGCGCTGGATGCGACGGAGACCCTGGCCCAGAGCGGCGTCTTCGAGAGCTGCTTCGCGCGGCAGTACTTCCGCTTCGCCTTCGGCCGGGCCGAGCGCGAGGCCCAGGACGGCTGCGCGCTGGCGGCCCTCGAGGCTGCGGCGCAGGAGGGAAGGCCCATGGCCGAGGTGCTCAAGGAGGTGGCGCTGCAGCCCGCCTTCCAGAGGAGGGACTACCGGTGAGCGACGCCCCTTTCCGTCCGTCACGCCGCTTCTTCCTCAAGGGCGCGGGCGCCACCCTGGCGCTGCCGCTTCTGCCCTCGCTGCTCACGCCCCGCGAGGCGCGCGCGCAGTCCGCGGTGCAGCGCTGCTACCTGCACCTGGCCACCCACCACGGCGGCGTCTGGGCGAATCGGATGTTCCCCGCGCTGCCGCCCTCCGGCGTGCAGACGATGCAGTACGCAGGGAGGCTCATCCGCAACTTCCCGGTGGAGGTGCGGCATGCGGACGGCAACGGGTCGGTGAGCCCGGTGCTCACGGCGCCGAGCGAGGCGTTCACGCAGGGCCTGGCGGCGAAGATGAACGTGCTGCAGGGGCTGGACGTGCCCTTCTACCTCGCGCACCACACCGGCGGGCACCTCGGGAACTTCGCGCGCAACGACGGCAACGGGAGCGCCGGACAGCAGGCGCAGAGCGCGGCGAGAAGGCGGACCATCGATCAGATCATGGCGTGGTCGCCGTCCTTCTACGGAGACCTGGTGGGCATCCGCGAGCGCGTGATGGTGATGGGCGCGCAGATGTCCTTCAACTGGTCCAACCCCGCGGCGCAGTCCGGCACGTTGCAGGAGGTCGCCCAGAGCGCCTCCAACCCGAGGGCCCTCTTCGACAAGCTCTTCCCCACGCCCATCGGCGGCCCGGGCGATGCGCGCCCGCTGGTGGTGGACCGGGTCTACGAGAACTACCGGAGGCTGCGCGACGGGGGCCGGCTCTCCGCCGCGGACAAGGCGCGCCTCGAGGACCACATGCAGCGGGTCTACGAGCTGCAGCGCCGGCTGACGGCCACCACCGGAACGGCGTGCGAGACGACCAACCGCAGGCCCTCCGGGACCTACGCGGCGCTGGGCATGGGGACGGTGAACTCGAACCAGCCGCACGCGCTCAACCCGGACGCGCACGCGGAGTGGTTCCGCACCCTGACCGACGTGATGGTGCTGGCGATGAGCTGCGGGGTCTCGCGCATCGCGGTGATGCGGGTGGATCC
>CAZCWA010000342.1:0-5918 GCA_964502265.1 uncultured Myxococcaceae bacterium
TCGTCCGCCTTCGCCTTGAGCTCGTCGTAGGAGCCGACCTCGAAGGTGTGGGCGTCGCGGAACGCGCGGGCCTTGCGCAGGAGGTCGCCCTGCATCGCGTCCAGCATGGACTGCGCGCGGGTCACCGCCTCGGCGAGCGGCACGAACTCCTTCTTCCGCTCGTCGCGCCGCACCATCACGCACTGGTCCTTCTCGAGGTCCTTGGGCCCGAGCTCCATCCGCAGGCAGGTGCCCACCAGCTCGTGCTCGGCGAACTTCCAGCCGGGGCTCTTGGTCTCGTCGTCGTCCACCACCACGCCCAGGCCGGCCTTGCGCAGGTCGGCGGCGAGCGCGTGGGCCCGCTCGAGCACGCGGACCTTCTCCTCCTCCTTCTTGAAGATGGGGACGATGGCGACGTGCCGCGCCGCGAGCTTCGGCGGAATCACCAGGCCCGCGTCATCCGAGTGCGTCATCACCAGCCCGCCGATGAGCCGCGTGGAGACGCCCCACGAGGTCTGCCACACGTGGTGCTGCTGTCCGTCGCGGCCCTGGAAGGTGGTGTTGAACGCCCTGGAGAAGTTCTGCCCGAGGTGGTGAGAGGTCCCCGCCTGAAGGGCCTTCTTGTCCTGCATCATCGCCTCGATGCTGTAGGTCCGCAGCGCGCCGGCGAACTTCTCGCTCTCCGTCTTCTGCCCGGTGAGCACCGGCATCGCCATGTAGTCCTCGGAGAAGGTCCGGTAGACCTCGAGCATCTGCCGCGTCTCCTTCTCCGCCTCCTCCTCGGTCTCGTGGCAGGTGTGGCCCTCCTGCCAGAGGAACTCGGAGGTCCGCAGGAAGAGCCTCGTGCGCATCTCCCAGCGCATCACGTTCGCCCACTGGTTGATGAGCATCGGCAGGTCGCGGTAGCTCTGGATCCACCGCGAGAACATCGAGTTGATGATCGTCTCCGAGGTGGGGCGGATGACGTACGGCTCTTCGAGCTTCTTCCCGCCGGCGTGCGTCACCACCGCGAGCTGCGGCGCGAAGCCCTCCACGTGCTCGGCCTCCTTGCGGAGGAAGCTCTCGGGGATGAGCACCGGGAAGTAGGCGTTCTGGTGGCCGGTGGCCTTGAACATCCCGTCGAGCGTGCGCTGGATGTTCTCCCACAGCGCGTACCCGTTGGGCCGGATCACCATGCAGCCCTTCACGTCCGAGTAGTCGGCCAGCTTCGACTTGAGGATCAGATCGACGTACCACTCGGAGAAGCCGTTCGCGCGCGGAGGAAGCTTGTCTGCCATGGCGACGGTGCCTACGACGGCAGCCGGTTGAAGGCAACTGCCGCCGCGGCGATGACCCGGCCTCTACAGGGGCAGCAGCAGCCGGAACGTGGTCCCCCGTCCGGGCGCGCTCTGCACGAGCACCTCGCCGCGGTGCGCCTCGGCGATGCCCTTCACCACCGCCAGCCCCAGGCCCGTCCCCGCCGCGCGGGTGGTGAAGAAGGGCTGGAAGATCTTCTCCACCAGCGCCTGCGGCACGCCGGGCCCCTCGTCGCACACCTCCACCGCCACGCACGGCCGGCCGCGCAGCGTGTCGTGCCGGGCCTTGATCACCACCGTCCCGCCCTCCGGCGAGGCCTGCACCGCGTTGGTGAGCAGGTTCACCATCGCCTGCCGGAACATCTGGGCGTCGACCTTCACCATCTGGGGCCCGCCGGACAGCTCGCAGCGGATCCGCACCTGGCGCGCGTCCGCCTCGCAGCGCAGCGTGCTCTCCACCGCTCCCATCACCAGTAGCTCCAGCGGCAGCTCGCGCAGGGTCGGCGGGTTGGGGCGGGCGAAGTCCAACAGGTCGGACACCATGCGCTCCAGCCGCTCGGACTCCTCCTCCACGATGTCCAGCAGGGCGCGCGGGTCCTTCGCCTCCGGCACCATCCGCCTCAGCGCCGACACCGAGTTGAGGATCGCCCCCAGCGGGTTTCGCACCTCGTGCGCGACCACCGCGGACAGCTCGCCCAGGGCCGCGAGGCGCTCGCGCTTCACCAGCTCCTGCTGCGCCAGGGAGAGCTGCTCGTAGCTCTGCCGGAGCTCCTCGAAGAGGCGGGTGCGCTCGAGCTGGAGGGCCGCCAGCGCGCCCAGCGTCTCCGCGTCCCGGAGCACCGCGGTGCCGTACGGGACCGCGCGCGTTCGACCGAGGAAGACCACCCCCGTCACCTGCTCGCCCACGCGCAGCGGCACCATCGCCACCTCGGCGATGCCGTACTCCCCCAGCAGCTCGCGCGCCGGAGAGACGATCTGCGCGAAGGGGATGCGGCGGGGACGGGGCTGGCCGCCGGCGAAGAGGGACTGCTCCACCTCCTCCGGCAGGTGGCGGTAGAGCTCCCGCAGGGAGTCGCCGGCCCCGCGCGCGTCCATCAGGTCGAAGCCCTCGCCCCCTCCGGCGCGCAGGTAGCAGATGGCCGATTCGCTCTGCGTGTCGGCGAGGATCGCGTCCAGCAGCCGCCCGGTCACCGAGCGCAGTCCGTCCTCCGTGGCCGTCACCGCGAGCCCGTGCACCGCCTCGAGGCGCCGGTTGTGCTTCTCGAGGTGCTCGATGGTGTGCGCCGCCTCGATCGCCGAGCCGAGCTGCGCGCCGAAGAGCCCGAGCGCCGCCGCGTCGTTCGTCTGCAGCCGCCGGCCGATGACGATCAGCACGCCCCAGCACTCGCCCGCCACCATCAGCGGGATGTCCACCATCTGTTCCATCCCGGCGTCCCGGGCGACCTCCGCGATGTCGGCAGCGAGCGGGATCCCACCTGCGCCCGCCAGGTTGCGGATCGCCTGCAGCGCGTCGTCGATGAACACCGGCCGCCGCTCGCGGACCGCCAGGCTCAGGTTCGGCAGCCGGTCGATGGGCAACACCATCTCGGGAGGCGACCGCCCCATCGAACGGCGCAGCACCTCCTCGACCTCCGGCGCCATCGCGTGCGCGATGGGGTGCGCGCCGTTCCCCTCCAACCGGAGGATGCCCGCGGTCATGCCCAGCGCGAGCAGTCCTTCGGCAGCGGTCCTCGCGCAGTCCATCACCGTGCGCGCCCGCTGCACCGTCGCCGCCAGCTGTCCCAGCTCCCCCAGCAGCGCGAGGTCCCGCAGCCTGTCCCCGAGGCCGCGAACCAGCAGCAGCGTGTCCCCGTCCGGCAGCACCCGGGAGGTCAGCTCCACCCGCGCCTGCACGCCGTCCGCGCGGTGGATGTCGACCTCGTAGTTCTCCGGCACCGGCTCGCCCCGCCGGCGCTGCACGTGCCGCGTGCGCACGCGCTCCACCTCTCCGGGCGTGAGCAGCGAGTAGACCGAGCGGCCGACGACCGTCTCCTTCGAGTGGCCGCTGACCTCGCAGAAGGTGTCGTTCACCCAGACGAAGCGCTCGTCGCGGATGAGCGCGACACCCACCGGCACGCACCGGGCCACCTTCGCGAACGTCTCTTCTGGCAACTCCCCCACTGCGCAGACCTTGGCGCGGGGTCTTTCGCCGCGCAAGGGGCGCCGGCGTGGGGCAACATCGACCCCATGATCCGTCCGAAGAGATCGGCGAGGGCGCTGGCTCTGCTCCCTGCGTTGTGGGCCATCACCGCGGCCGCGCAGCCCCAGCCCCTGCCCGAGCGCCTCTACCTCAACCCCGGCGTGCTCATCGGCTCGTCGCGGATGATCTCGCTGGGCGGCGCGTACGTCTCCATCGCCGAGGGCGCGGACGGGATCAGCGCCAACCCGGCCTCCATCGCCCACCGCACGCCCCACGAGCGCGGTGCGTGGACGGTCTCGCCGGTCGGCACCTGGATGACGAACTTCGGGCGGCACGACTTCGACAACGACGGGAACCCGGATCCACTCTTCTACGGGCTGCAGTTCCTCGGCGGGCTCCAGGTCCGGGTGAAGCACCTCGGGGTGGGCGCCTTCGTGCGCTCGAACCGGCTCTCCTTCTGCGACGACCTCTCGCGGGACTGCCGGCTCACGGACCGCGCCAGCGTGACCTTCCTCACCCCCAACCTCTCGGTGGGCTACAGCTTCTTCGACGAGAGCCTGATCGTCGCCGGCGGCCTGAACGTGTTCTCCACCACGATCGCCCACAACCTCCAGGCCTGGCGCTACTCGGGCCTGGGCGCGGAGGGCGGGGTGCTGGTGCGCCCGCGCGGAATGCCGTTCCGGGTGGGCCTGAGCGCCCGCACCCCGATGAAGGCGAGCCATCGCGGTGGTCCGGACGGGGTGACGGTGCTCGGGCGGCAGATCTACGCCGCGGTGATGTCGCCGGCGGTCTACTCCTTCGGCGTCTCCTTCAAGGCGGGCGAGGGCGCCTTCTCCTGGAACACGCTGCCGGACATCGCCGCCCCGTCGAAGTCGCGGCCCCTGGAGTCGGGCGCGCTGATGAAGAGCATCTTCGGCAACCGGGACGACGCGAAGACCGGCCGGCTGCTCGTCACCCTCCAGCTCGACATCATCGGCGGGGTGGCGGACGCGGTCCCGGTGGGCCAGTTCATCCGCACGCCGGACGCGCCCACCGCCGCCGGCGCGCAGGTGGCCTACCAGCCGCGGGTGGGCGCGGAGTACCTGGTGGTGCCCGGCCGCTTCCGCGCGCGCCTCGGGGGCTACCACGAGCCTTCGCCCTACCCGGACCGCAGCGGCCGCACGCACCTCACCGGCGGCACCGAGCTGTTCCTCTTCCGGCTCCTCGACGACTGGTCGGGGACGTTCACCTTCGACGTGGCCGCGTTCGGCGGGCGGCACTACCAGAACATCGGCGTGTCGATCGGAACCTGGCGCTGAGCAGGACCGCGAAGGGCAGCACCCCCGCCGCCAGCGCACCCTGACCGCCGCCACAACCGAAGCCGCCTTCCGCCTCGCGGATGCCGATCCAGGTGCAGCGCCCCTGGGCACAGGAGAACCCGGCGGAGCAGTCCGAGGCCCGCTCGCACACCGTCACCACCCGCCCGGTGGTGTCGTCTCCCTGCTCGTTGTCCCGGTCCGCGCCGCCCTCTCCGACCGACGCATCCGGAAGGCCGCCGCCGTCCGTGCCACCGTCCGTTCCGCCGTCTTCGGTGGAGACGCCCGCGTCCGCTTCGGCCTGCGCGAAGGCCCCGTGGGGGAGCGCGAGCACGAGGAACAGAAGGAGCGGTACGGCGCGCGACATGCGGGTCACCTTAGAGAATTGGCGAATGGTGCAGAACCCCCCTTGGGATAAGCTCCCAGGCCCCATGGCGCCGCGCATTCTGGTGGTCGATGACAACCAGGAGTTGCTCTCCCTCCTGACGCAGCTCTTCGAGAACGCCGGCTATGAAGTGCAGGCGGCCAGCCGTGGGAAGGAGGCGCTGAAGCTCGCTCGCACGGCCGCCCCGCGGCTGGCGGTGCTGGACATCCTGCTGCCGGACACCATGGGCTACAACCTGGCGGAGTCTCTGCGGAAGGAGCAGCCCGACCTGCCCCTCATCTTCATGACCGGGGTCTTCAAGGGTGGCCGCCACGCGCTCGAGGCCCGGCAGAAGTTCTCCTCCGCCGCCTACTTCGAGAAGCCGTTCGAGGCCCGCCGGCTGATCGAGGCGGTGGGCGCCATCGTCCCGCCTGCCAGGAAGGAGCGGGAGGAGGAGGCCGCGCCGCCGCCGCCGCCGGAGGGCGCGTTCGAGGTCGAGATGGACGTGGACCTCGAGGAGGACACGCCGCAGGAGCCGATGGTGCTCACCGGCCGCATCCGCGTCACCGGCGACCACGACCTCACCGCCGAGCTTCGCGGGGCGGACCTCACCGCGCGGCCCATCGCGCCGGGCGATCACCTCCCGTCGCCCTCGCCACAGCCCTCCACCGTGCCCGCCGCCCGGGGGACCGCCGCAGAAGCGATGCAGGGCCAGACCCGCCGCGGCGAGCTGCGCGACAACCTGCCCTCGCTGCTCACCGCCTTCTGGCTCTCGAAGGAGACCGGCGAGCTCGGCGTGCAGAAGG
>CAZCWA010000343.1:0-5913 GCA_964502265.1 uncultured Myxococcaceae bacterium
GTCACTCGGGAAACCGAAGGGCTTCGGGGCCTTCGTCTTTGCGGCTTTACGCCCGTCCCGCGCCAGGGCTCGCGGCCTCCTGCTGCAGCCGGGCGATGCGCTCGTCGAGGTCCGGGTGGGAGCGGAAGAAGCGGGTGAGCCCGCTGCCGCCGCCGGAGCGGATGCCGAAGCTCTGCAGCGAGTCCGGCAGCGCGGTGGGTTCGTGCGCGCGCTTGAGGGACTGCAGGGCCTTGATCATCGGCGCGGGGCCGTTGAGGCGGGCGCTGCCGCGGTCGGCGCGGAACTCACGCCAGCGGCTGAACCACATCACGATCATCGTGGCCAGGATCCCCAGCGCGATCTGCGCCACGATCGTTCCCACCCAGAACCCCGGCCCGTGTCCGCGCTCGGTCTTGAAGATCAGCCGGTCCACCGCGTGGCCGATCACCCGCGAGAAGAAGACCACGAAGGTGTTCACCACGCCCTGGATCAGCGTCAGCGTCACCATGTCGCCGTTGGCCACGTGGGCGACCTCGTGGGCGAGCACGGCCTCGGCGCTCTCGCGGTCCATCCCGCGCAGTAGCCCCGTGCTCACGGCCACCAACGCATGGTCCCGCCGCGCGCCGGTGGCGAACGCGTTCATGTCCGCGCTCTCGTAGATCGCCACCTCCGGCATCCCGATCCCGGACTGCTTTGACAGCCTGCGCACGGTGTCCACCAGCCACAGCTCCGCCTCGGTCCGCGGCTGGGTGATCACCTGCGCGCCGGTGGTCCGCTTGGCGATCCACTTCGACATCGCCAGCGAGATGAACGCGCCGGTGAAGCCCAACACCGCCGAGAACACCAGCAGTTGCCCGTAGTTCAGGCCGCGTCCCTGCTCGTCGTAGTAGCCCTCGAAGCCGACCAGCCGCAGGACGATCGACAGCACCAGCAGGATGGCGATGTTGGTCGCCACCAGAAGCAGGATGCGCTTTCCGATTCCGCTCTTCTTCACGCGCAGAAGTTGGACACGCTCCCGGCGCCGCGCACCGCAAGTCCCGGCGCATGGCGACCGGCGGGAGGGCAGGCAGGCGCGTGGCCCGGCAGACACCTCTCACGTGGTACACGCCCGCCCATGGACTCCCACTACGACATGGTGATGAAGGCGCGCGAGAAGGCGGGGGAGGGAACCCGGCTCTACTTCGCGTACTCGACCATCCTCGACCGCGCCGCGTTCCTCGAGTGGCGCGCGCAGCACGGCTACGACTTCTTCGACCTGCCCGAGGGGAAGCTGGCCGAGGCGCGGGACGTGGGGCTCGTCTACGACTTCCCCTCCCGGTGGTGGGGCGGCCGGGTGGCGGGCCTGAAGGACGCTCCCGGTGAGTCGGTCTGGGGCCACCTCTTCGAGATCTCCGAGAAGGACTGGCCGGTGATCGCGCACAAGGAGGGCGCGGTGACCTCGATGTGCGTGGAGCGGCCGGTGCGGGTGCGCCTCGAGGACGGCACCGAAGTGGAGGCCACAGCCTTCACCACCAACCCGCGCCGGGCCAGCCTCGACGGTCCCGTCAGCCCACGCTTCCTCGAGGCCCTCGTCCGCGGCGCGAAGAGCGCGAACCTCCCGGCCGAGTGGGTGGAGCGCCTCGGCCGCGGCGAGTAACGGCGAGTCGCTGCAAACAGCTACCCCTCCGGCGTGAACCACACCACGGACAGCGGCGGCAGGGTCACCACCGCGCTCGCGGGCTGGTTGTCCCACGGGACCTCCTCCGCCTGGATCCTCCCCATGTTGCCGATGCCGGCGCCGCCGAAGTCGCTCGCGTCGGTATTGAGGCGCTCGAGGTAGGTGCCCGCCCGCGGGAAGCCGATCCGGTAGCCCTCACGAACGACGGGCGAGAGGTTCGCCGCGCACACCAGGTGGCTTCTGCCGCCCTTCGCCCAGCGCACGAAGGCGAAGGTGTTCACCGACGCGGCGTCCGCCTGCACCCACTGAAAGCCCATCGGGGTGCAGTCCTGCTCGGTGAGCGCCGGCTCCTCGGCGTAGATCGCGTTGAGCTCCCGCATCAGCCGCTGCACGCCGCCATGGCCCCAGTGGCCGGTCTGGTGCCAGTGCAGGCTGCGCGCCTCGTTCCACTCGGGCCCCTGGCCGAACTCGCCGCCCATGAAGACGAGCTTCTTCCCCGGGTGCGCCCACATCCAGGCAAAGAGCGCGCGCAGGTTGGCGAACTTCTGCCACTCGTCTCCCGGCATGCGCCCGAGCAGCGATCCCTTCCCGTGCACCACCTCGTCGTGGCTCAGCGGCAACACGAAGTTCTCGCTGAACGCGTAGAGCAGCCCGAAGGTGAGCTGGTTGTGGTGGTGCTGCCGGTAGACGGGGTCCTTGCCGAAGTAGAGCAGGGTGTCGTGCATCCAGCCCATGTTCCACTTGAAGTGGAAGCCCAGCCCGCCCTCGCTCACCGGGTGCGACACGCGCGGCCACGCGGTGGACTCCTCGGCGATCGTCACCGCGCCCGGGTGCAAGCGGCGCACGGCCTCGTTGGTCTCGCGCAGGAACGCGATCGCCTCCTCGTTCTCGCGCCCGCCCCAGCGGTTGGGCACCCAGCCGCCCGCGGGCCGCGAGTAGTCGAGGTAGAGCATCGAGGCCACCGCGTCCACGCGCAGCCCGTCCACGTGGTACTCGTCGAGCCAGAAGAGCGCGTTGGCCACGAGGAAGTTGCGCACCTCGTTGCGCCCGAAGTTGAAGACGAGCGTTCCCCAGTCCGGCTGCGTGCCCTGCCTCGGATCCGCGTGCTCGTAGAGCGCGGTCCCGTCGAACTGGGCCAGCCCGTGCGCGTCCCTGGGGAAGTGGCCCGGCACCCAGTCCACGATCACCCCGATCCCGCGCTGGTGCAGGTGGTCGATGAGGTAGCGCAGATCGTCCGGGTGCCCGAAGCGCGCGGTGGGCGCGTAGTAGCCCGTCACCTGGTATCCCCACGACCCGCCGTACGGATGCTCCGCCACCGGCAACAGCTCCACGTGGGTGAAGCCGAAGTGCTGGCAGTAGTCCGCAAGCTCGTGCGCCAGCTCGCGGTAGGTCATCGGCCGGTCGCCGTCCTCGACGATCCGCTTCCACGACCCGAGGTGCACCTCGTAGATGCTCATCGGCGCGGTGAGCGCGTTCCCCTTCGCGCGCTTCGCCATCCACTCGGCGTCCTTCCACTCGTAGCCGCGCAGGTTGTGCACCACGCTGGCGGTGAGCGGCGGCACCTCGGTGCGGAACGCCATCGGGTCCGCCTTGAGCAGCGGCGGCCCGTCTCCCTGGGGCCGGATCTCGAACTTGTAGCGGGCGCCCTCGCCGACGTCGGGCACGAAGAGCTCCCACACGCCGGACGCGCCCATCCGCCGCATCGCGTGGAGCCGGCCGTCCCAGCCGTTGAAGTCGCCGACCACGCTCACCCCCGCCGCGGTGGGGGCCCACACGCTGAAGGCCACCCCATGCGCCCCGCCGTGGTGCATCAGCCGCGCGCCGAGCTTCTCCCACAGCCGCTCGTGCCGCCCTTCGCCCACCAGGTGCAGGTCCAATTCCCCCAGCGTGGGCAGGTACGCGTACGGATCCCGGAGCTGGAACATCCGCCCGCCCGGGTAGTGGACCTCGAGCAGGTAGCGGAACACGTCCTTCCGGCCGTTGACGCGGCCCTCCCAGATGCCGCCGTGGCGGTGGCGCAGCTCCACCCGGCCGCCGTCCTCGGGCAGCACCAGGACCTTCTCCGCCTCGGGCCGGAAGCAGCGGATGACGAGCCCGTCCCCATCCGGGTGGACGCCGAGCACGGCGTGCGGATCGGGGTGACGGAGCTCGGCGACGCGGGCTACTTCCGCGTCGGCGACGTGGCGTTCGGTCGGCTTCTGCATGTCTGTTCCCAAGGCAAGCTAGGTGTAGGCGAGCAGCGCGCGCACGGGGATGCGCACCCAGTCCGGCCGGTGCGACAGCTCGTAGCGCAGCTCGTACATGAGCTTCTCCAGCTCGAGGGTCTCGAGCATCACCTCGAACGAGGCGTCGTCCGCGGGCAAAAGGCCGTGGGTGTTGCGGCGCTGCCGGTAGCCCTCGAGGAATGCCTTGCGCACCGGCGCCATCCGCTCCGCCGCAGGCGCGCCCTCCAGCTCCACGGTGGCGCAGGCGTAGTCGAACGAGCGCAGCATCCCCGCCACGTCGCGCAGCGGCGAGTGCTTCTCCCTGCGCATCGCATAGGGGCGCGCGGGCTCGCCCTCGAAGTCGAAGATGAGCCACCGGCCGTCCGAACGCAGCGTCTGCCCCAGGTGCAGATCGCCGTGGTGCCGGATCTTCAGGCCCACGTTCGCGGGCTCGAGGTTGGCCATCCGTCCCAGCCGGTCCACCAGCACGTCGCGCTTCTCCATCAGCTCCGGCGCCTTCTCCGCGGCGGCCGCCAGGGTCACCCCCATCTCGCCGATGATCGACGACGACCAGCGCTGCAGATCCTCACGCTGGATGGGCTCGGGGGCGAAGGCCGGATCGTTCGGATCCGAGGCGAGCACGTCGTGCAGCTCCCCCAGCGCCTCGCCCAGCCGCTTCACCTCGGCGAGGAACTCCGGCGCCATCGCCACAGGCCTCAGCCGCTCCAGCGTCCAGGCCCAGCCGTCCTGCTCCACCGGCACGAACTCGTGGACCACCGCGATGGTCGAGTGCACCGCGCCCTCCAGCACGATCCCCCCCAGCAGGGGTGGGGTGTGCCGGTAGCCGTGCGTGCGCAGGAACTGCCCCATGTCCCACTCGGGGTTGTTCCCCAGGTCGAGCTTGCGGATGACCTTGAAGATGACCTTGTCGTCGTAGACGAGCGAGGTGTTCGACTGCTCGGCGGCGATGCGCCGCACGGTGGGGTTCTCCGAGACCTGGGTGAGCTTGCCGCCGTCCCCCACGTACTCGCCGCGCAGGGTGCCGCCGCCGGTGGAGATCTGCCGCTGCTCGCGCACCAGCCGCAACGCGATGCGCGCCAGCTCGTCCTGGTCCAGCGCCTCGCTCAACTCACCGTCCTCCCCCACGTGCAGCGGCGCGAGGTAGCGGTCGGGGGTGCCCAGCTCGTAGATGACCTCCAGCACCGCGAGCGTGAAGCGGTGTTCGCCCTCGCCCAGGTCCACGTGGTCGAGCACCTGCACCCGCTCGATGGGCACGCCCTTGCCCCCGAACCAGCGGCGGCCACGGAGGAAGTCTGGGAGCTTCGTGATGTCGATGTTCGGCATGGTTCGCGACCTCTCGTCGAACTTCGCTCAGGCGGCCCGCTCGAGGCGGAACCACAGGAACATGTAGGGGCCCATGGAGAGCTGGTAGGGGCGCTCGGTGATGGTGGGGAAGGGCGTCTCGCCGATGAGCTCCACCGGCGTCTGGCCTGCCCACTCGCTCAGGTCCAGCTCCGCCGGCTGGGCGAAGCGCGAGAGGTTGCAGACCACCAGCAGGGTCTGTCCCTCGTGCTCGCGGACGAAGGCGAGGACCTTCCGGTTCTCGGCGGGGTTGGTCCACCGCAGGGTGCCGAGCGCGAAGGTCGGATACTTCTGGCGCACGCGGATGAGGCGCTTGACCCACTCGAGCAGCGAGGTCTTGGTCCGCTCCTGCGCCTCGACGTTGATCGCCTGGTAGCCGAAGACCGGGTCCATGATCACCGGCGCGTAGAGCCTCGCCGAGTCCGCGCGCGAGAAGCCGGCGTTGCGATCCGGGGTCCACTGCATGGGCGTGCGCACGCCGTTGCGGTCACCGAGATAGATGTTGTCCCCCATCCCGATCTCGTCGCCGTAGTACATGACCGGCGTGCCGGGCAGGCTGAAGAGCAGGGAGTGCATCAGCTCCATGCGCCGCCGCCCGTTGTCCATCAGCGGCGCGAGCCTGCGCCGGATGCCGAGGTTGATCCGCATCCGCGGGTCCTTGGCGTACTCGGCGTACATGTAGTCGCGGTCCTCGTCGGTCACCATCTCGAG
>CAZCWA010000344.1:0-5907 GCA_964502265.1 uncultured Myxococcaceae bacterium
GCGGCTCCTGGAACTGGAAGCCCCAGCCCACGCCGTGCCCCGCCGCGCGCACCGCCACCACCGCCGCCGCCAGCAGGATGAGCGAGCCCACGATGCCGAGGGTGTACGCCACCGCGTGCGCCGCCTTCCGCCCGCCGGACTCCTGCACCACCCGCGAGAACCCGTACACCTTCAGCGCCAGCACCGGGAACACGCACGGCATCAGGTTGAGGATGACGCCGCCGAGGAACGCGAAGAGCAGCGCCAGGGGCAGGGCCAAGGGCGCCTCGCCCTCCGCCGGGACTCCCGCGGCGACCGGACCTGCGGTCGAACCCGACTCGGGCATGGGCACGTCGAGCTCGAAGGCCCGAAAGCCGGTCTGCTCCGTCCCCAGCCGCACCACGCCGCGGAGCCTGGGGATCTCGACCTTCACCTCCGGCGCCGCGCGCCCCTCGAGCGGGAACACGCCGGTGGACTCAGGCGAGGGCGCTGCGAGCGAGAGCCGCGCGATGCCCTCCATCAGGTCCGGCACGAAGAAGTCCGGCGAGCTGCCGGTCACCGCGGAGAGCACCGCCTCGCCCGTCTTCCGTCCTTCGCCCGCCACAGGCTCCAGCGTCAGGGTGCCGGTGAAGTCCTCCCCCGCGCGCACCGGCGAGGCCAGCGCCACCGTCGCCTGCAGTCCCGCCTCCGCGAGCTGCGCGGGCACCTGCGCCTGGGCCGCGTCGAAGAGCACGGCCGCCTCCGCGTCCGGCACCGTCCGCGCGCCCACCGTCAGAGACCGGGTGACCACGATCTCGGCGGGGATGCAGTTGATCTCGCACACCAGCAGGTCCGCGGCGGCCGAGACCATCAGCGGCCCCTCCGCGCCGGGCGATACCCGAGCCTCGCTGAAGAGGAGGACCTCGTCCTCGTAGCCGTAGGTGACGATGAAGCCGTCGTCGGTGCGGAAGGTCTTCGGGAAGGGCCACCGCAACGCGCCCACGTCGATGCGGTCCGCGTCCCAGGAGATCTCGGTGCCCAGCCCGGACTCGCCGGGGTTGCGCCAGTAGAGGTGCCAGCCCTCGTCGAGCCGGAACCGGATGCCCACCCGGAAGGTGTCGCCGGCCTTCACCTCGCGCGCGTCGAAGAGGAGCGTCCCCTCGACCCGCATCACGCCCTGGTCCTCGGCGCCGGAAGCGGTGGCGGAGGGCGGGAGCCCGTCTGCGTGCGCCACGAAGGCGCCGAGGGCGAGCGCCGCGGTGAGGGCGAAGGGGAGGCCGCGCATGGTCTTCGCGTGTAACCGCTGTGCCTCTCCGGTGCGACGGCAAAGCGCGCCTGCCCGCCCGCCCCCCGTGGTGCCTGTTCTCGTCATGTCCCGATGAAGTGTCCCCGGCCGCCCCCGGGTTTCACCTACTCGCAGGCGTCGTCGCCGCGCGGCAGCCGGATGGTGAAGGTCGTCCCCTCGCCGGGCACCGAGCGCAGCAGGACCCGGCCGCCGTGGGCCTTCACCAACTGGTCCACGATGCTCAGCCCGAGCCCCATCGAGACCTTCACCGTCTCCTCCGTCTGCGGGCCTCGGGTGAAGGGCTGGAACATGCGCGCCTGCAGCGCCTCGGGGATGTGCGGCCCCTCGTTGTGGACCGCCGCCACCAGCTCGCCGTCCTCAGCGGACGTGGTCACCGTCACCGGCGCGCGCCGGTCCCCGTACTTGAACGCGTTCTCCATCAGGTTGGCGAGCACCTGGTAGAGCCGGTCCGGATCGCCCTCGCCGCAGGCAGGCTCGCCCACCAGCACCACCCGCCGCTGTGGGTCTGCCGACTGGAGCTCCTCGGCGACGTGCCGCGCGATCTCCCGCAGGTCCACCGGCCGGCGCTCGACGGGGATGGGCACCCCGAGCCGGCTGCGGGTGAAGTCCAGCATCAGCCGCACCACCTGCTCCACCCGGCGCGCGCTGCGCTGGATGCGCTCGGACGCGCGGCGCACGTTGTCCGGCAGGGGCTGGCGCTCGAGGGCCTGCGCGCTCATCAGCAGGGCCGCGAGCGGGCTGCGCACGTCGTGGCTGACGATGCGCACCATCTGCTCCTGCACCGACGCGAGCCGCTCGCGCTCGACCTCCACCCGCCGCAGCTCCGAGACATCCGACGAGATGCTGCACAGGGCGTAGGGCGCTCCCTCCAGGTTGCGCAGCGGGAACTTCACCGAGAGGAAGACCTGCCCCGCCGGGCCCGGCTCCTCGAAGGTGAGGGGCTCCCCGGTCTCCAGCACCTTGCGGTCGTTGGCGCGCCACGCGCGTGCCCGGTCCGGAAGCGCCAGCTCCTCATCGGTGCGGCCGAGGACCTCCTCCCGCGGCCGGCCGAAGAGCGTGGCCGCCATCCGGTTGACGAAGACGTAGCGCCCGTCCAGGTCCTTCACCGCGATCACCGAAGGGGCGGCGTCGAGGATCGCCTGCAGCCGGGCCTCGCTCTCCTTCAGCGCCGCCTCGGAGGCCACGCGGGAGGTGATGTCCTTGAAGACCACCGCCACCCGCCGCAAGCCCGGGTCGTCGGTTCGGAAGGCGGTGACCTCGAACCAGCGGCCCATCGCGGGCGCCTCCTTCTCGAAGCGCGCGGATTCGCCGGTCAGCGCCACCCTGCCGTAGATCCGGAACCAGGACGCGTCGAGGTCCGGGACCAGCTCGCGGGCGGTCCGGCCCTCCGGCGCCTGAAGCCCGGTGTGCCTGGCGAAGGCCTCGTTGGTCTCGAGGAAGCGGTAGTCCACCGGCCGGTCCTGCGCGTCGACGAGGACCTCGATCGTGCAGTAGCCGTCCTCGAGCGACTGGAGCAGGCCCCGGTACCGCTGCTCGGACCGCTGCAGCGCCGCCTCCAGCGCTTCGATCTCCTCGGAGTTCCCGGTGCCCACGTGCGCTGGTCCGAAGCGTCAGGCGGCGCGCACGACCAGCCCGAGCCGCTCGGTGAGCCCGTGCAGCGTGTCGCTCACCGTGCCCTCCAGCAGCTCGCGGACGGTGCGCTGATCGACCTCCGCCGTCTGCGGCCGGTTCACCAGGTGCACCTGCATCCCGAGCTTGCCCGGCAGCAACAGGTCGAGCTCCCAGATGTCCCCGCAGACCACCAGCTCGTGTGCCGCGCAGCCCGTCACCTTCTGGATCTCCTGGAGCCGCGCGAGGTACTGCGGCCGCCTCGGGTAGACCGGCCGCGGCAGGTCCTCGAGGGCGAGCTGCGCGTCCACCTTGGCCGGACCGTCCCACGCCGCGTCTCCGGGCGCGTCGGAGACGACCTCGTACTTGCGCGCGTCGCCGATGACCGTGAGCTTCGGCAGAAGCTGGGGCACCACGCTCTGGAGCTTGAAGCGCACCTTGTCCGCGTTGGAGTTGGTGACCACGAAGACCGGGTGGCCGCCGCCGACGATGGCCTGCAGGACCTCCTGGGCCTCGGGGCGGAAGATGCCGTGCGGATCCATGGCCGCGTAGGAGGTCTGGAAGAGCCGGTCGAGCAGCGCCAGGCGCGCGTCGTCCTCCTCGTACATGTGCAGGCGGCCGAGCAGCTCGGTGGCCACCACGCGGCTCTTGATCATCGGGTCCGCGTAGGCCGGCGCCACGATGCGGCCCTGCCGGTCGGTCCAGCCGAACTCGGTCACCCGCTCGTCCACCGCGGCCTCGGCGATCGCCCACCGGTCGTCCAGCTCGCGGTCCGTCAGCTCCAGTTCCCGCGCCAGCTCGGCCTTGTAGGTCTGGACGAAGGGGATGCACTCCTCGTCGACCTGGGTGAGGGTGCCGTCGAAGTCGAAGATGACGCAGCGGATGGGCATGGGTGACGGGCTCCCGGCGAAAAGAGGGGGGCGCATCATCCGATCGGATGCCGGATCGGGCAACCCATGCCGCACCCACGCCCGGGTGGCAGACAGACGGGAACCCGACCCGCCGCGTCAGTTCGCCCGGCCGCTCCCCGGACCCATCATCGAGGCCGCGGCGCCGGTGCCCAGCGCAGCGCCCGCACCGGCCTGCGGTGAGGCGGCGCCGCGCGGCTTGAGCACCCGCACCCGCTCCAGCCGCGCGCCCTCCTTGGAGTGCACCACGAACTGCCAGCCCTTGTAGACGAAGCGGTCGCCCACCTCGGGGATGGCCCCGGCCAGCGAGTTGAGGAACCCGCCCAGGGTCTCGTACTCGCCCTCGGGGATGTTCAGCGCGAACGTCTTGCCGAACTCGTCCACCTCCACCGACGCGTCCACCAGCCAGGTGCCGTCCGGCTGCTTCTCGTACTCGCTCTCGGTCTCGGTGAACTCGTCGCCGATGTCGCCGACGATCTCCCGGAGGATGTCCTCCAGCGTCACCACGCCCTCGAAGCCGCCGTACTCGTCCACCACCACCGCCATGTGGATGCGCTGCTGCTGCATCTCGCGGAGCAGGTCCCCGATCGGCTTGACCCAGGGCACGAAGGAGGGCGGGCGGATGATGTCCTGCAGCACGATCAGCTCGGGATGCTGCAAGAGCGGGATGAGGTCCCGGGTGTGGAGGATGCCGATCACGTGGTCCGGATCGTCCTTGTAGACCGGCAGCCGCGAGTGGCTCTCCTCCGCCAGCACCCGCAGGATCTCGTCCGGCGGGGTGCAGATGTCGATGCTCACCACGTCCGGCCGCGGCACCATCACGTCCACGCAGCGCTTGTCGCTGAGCTCGAAGATGGAGCGGATGAGGGCCGGCGCGCTCTTGTCCACCTCGTTGAGCGCGGCCTGCGCCTCGAGCAGCTTCTCCAGCTCCTCCAGCGGCGGCGGCGGGCTCTCGAACTTCACCTTCCCGCCGAAGGGCTTGAGCACCAGGTTCAGCGCGCTCACCACCAGCTTCAGCGGCGGATAGAAGACGCCCACCAGCAGCGAGATGAGCCACGACAGGCGCAGCGCCCACGTCTCCGGATGCGCGGAGGCCACCGCGCGCGCGCTCACGTCGAACAGGCTGGCGAGCAGGCCCACGAGCAGCACGCCGAGCAGCGGCGGACCGAGCTGCATGGCGAAGGGGAGGCTCTCGAGCTGCTGGAGGTGGAGCATCCTCGGCGGCGCGATGGCGCCCACGCCGGCGGCGAGGAACCCGGAGATGACCATCCCCACGCGGATGGAGGCGGCCGCCGGCTCACGGTCGGACTTGTGACGGAGAACGCGGCCGCCAGCGCGGGGCGACTGGAGGGAGAGCTCCTTCGCGCGCAAGTCGCTCGTCCCGTACAGCGCGGATTCTGCAGCGGCAATCAGGGCGCGCGCGAAAAGGAAGCTCACGCACGCCAGCCATAAGGCCCAGGGGGGCATCGTTCCCTCCTACATAACCCGCCCTTCGCGTTCCGGCCAGCCATGAAGTCCGGCCCGGCAAGGCAGCCTGCCTGCGACCTCGTCCGCAGGTGTGCGCCGGTAGTTGCCACTTGGCGCTCACGGGTGCCGTGTTATGGGGGCCGCGCTTCCCCCGCCCCACCATCCCTGGAGGAGATCTTGGTCGCTCGCGTGTTCGTCACCCTGAAGCCGGGTGTTCTCGATCCGGCCGGCAAGGCCGTCGAGCGCAGCCTGCAGACGCTGGGCTACTCCGAGGTCGGCGCGGTGCGGCTGGGCAAGTTCATCGAGGTGCAGCTCGAGGACGGCGATCCGGCGCAGGCGAAGGCCCGGGTCGAGGAGATGTGCCGCAAGCTCCTCGCCAACACGGTGGTGGAGAACTTCCGGGTCGAGATCCTCTGAGATGAAGGCGGGCATCCTCGTTTTTCCGGGCAGCAACTGCGACCACGACGCGTGGCACGTGGTGCAGAACGTCCTCGGGCGGAAGGCCACCTTCCTCTGGCACAAGGACCGCGACCTGCAGGGCTGCGACCTCATCATCGTCCCCGGCGGCTTCAGCTACGGCGACTACCTGCGCTGCGGTGCCATCGCGCGCTTCTCGCCGATCATGGACGAGGTGGTGAAGTTCGCGCAGGGCGGCGGCCG
>CAZCWA010000345.1:0-1581 GCA_964502265.1 uncultured Myxococcaceae bacterium
GGAGGATCCGGACCCCGACGGGCTCGCGCTCCCACCGCCACCGCGAGGCCTCAAGCTCCTGCAGCCGGTGGAGAAGCGCGCCCTGGTGCAGACCGGCCTTCCCGCGGGCGAAGGTGACGAAGGGGGCGAGGCGCTGGAGATGGAGGCGCTGCGCGCGCTCGAGCAGGTGGCGCTGGACGACGCCGCCCACGAAACCGCCGCCCTCCTCCAGACGCTTCGGACCTTCGGACCTGCGCATCCACTGAGAATGCGCCTCGAGGACGTGCTCGACGAGAGCGACCACCGCGAGGGCGCACCGCCGGCGCTGGGCCGCGTCCATGACGTGATGGCGTTCGACGTGAGCCTGGTCCGCGACCGCTACGACATCCCGGTGGAGATGCAGCCTCTGGTGGCGCATTACATCCGCTTCTTCCAGGGCCCGGGCAGAAGCTGGTTCCGCCGCTGGATGGCGCGGTCCACCCGCTACCTGCCGGTGATGCAGCCCATCCTCGAGCAGTACGGGCTGCCGAAGGACACCGTCTACGTGGCGATGATCGAGAGCGGCTTCTCCACGCGCGCCTACTCGTGGGCGCACGCGGCCGGCCCATGGCAGTTCATCCCCGCCACCGGCAAGCAGTACGGGCTGCGGCAGGACTACTGGGTCGACGAGCGGCGCGATCCGATCAAGGCCACCCACGCGGCGGCGAAGTTCCTCCGGCACCTGCACCGCGACCTCGGCCACTGGTACCTCGCCTGGGCGGGCTACAACACCGGCGGCGGGCGCGTCCGGCGGCTGGTCGAGCGCCGGGGGACCAGCGACTTCTGGCAGCTCATCGAAGGCCGCGGGCTGGTGCAGGAGACGCAGCACTACGTGCCCAAGGTGATCGCCGCCGCGCTGGTGCACAAGAACCCCACCGCGTTCGGGTTCCGCGAGGACGAGTTCGAGTTCATGGCGCCGCTCGAGTTCGAGACGGTGGAGCTGACCGACGCCTACGACCTCCAGGTGCTGGCGCGGGCGGCTGGCACCACCGAGGAGGCGCTGCAGGAGCTCAACCCCGAGCTCAACCGCTGGAGCACGCCGCCGGCCTCGGCCGGGAAGCCCTACGCGCTGCGGCTGCCGAAGGGCACGCCCGATACTTTCGCGGAGAACCTCTCGAAGGTCCCCACCTCGAAGCGGGTGGCCTACGTGGAGCACACCGTCCGCCGCGGCGACACGCTGTCCGGCATCGCGAAGAAGCACGGCACCACCGTGGACGCGATCGCGAAGTTCAACCGCATCCCCGGCCCGCGCTCGCTCAAGGTGAACAGCGTGCTGATGATCCCGGTGCCGCGGCCGGAACACGCGCAGCGCAGCGCCCGCCGCTCCTCGTCGGAAGCCAGGTCCTCCGCGGCACCCGCCGCCCCCGCACGCGCCGCCGCCAACGCGCTGGGAGAGGCGGCCGCAGGACGGTCCGGCTCCGGCTCCGGGAAGGTCCACGTCCTCGCGCGCGGCGAGACCCTCTGGTCTGTGTCGCAGCGCTACGGCGTCTCGGTGAACGAGCTCAAGGCGTGGAACGGGATCCGGAACCACAAGACCCTGCAGGCGGGACAGAAGCTCAAGGT
>CAZCWA010000345.1:1681-5888 GCA_964502265.1 uncultured Myxococcaceae bacterium
GGGACGCTCGCCGCGTGCGGGAAGCCCCTCCAGTCGAAGGAGGAGCTCGCCCAGGCCATGGCCGGCGCCATCTTCCCCACCACGGCTGCCAACACGAAGGGCGGCGCTCTGGGCCTTCACGCCAGCGGCGTGGACATGCCGAAGGAGCTGCCGGTGCCGCGGCTGGTGGTGCAGGGGCCCAACGGCGGCAAGGCCACGCTGAGCGCGAACCCGGTGGGGTTGGTGCTCGGGCTGGCCGGAGGGGGCATCCTCTTCGACATGGAGTACGCGAAGTTCAGCGCGGACGGGCTGCACACGCTCGAGGGCTCGGTCTCGGTGCTCGCCAACTTCGAGTACGTCCCGGTCCACGCCGAACCCAGCGAGGTCAACTTCGAGGTCGGCCTGGTGGGCAGCGTGGGCATCGGCGGCGGTCTGGTCTCCGACGAGGTGGAGCTGAACCTCCGGCTGAAGACGAACCTCGCCGAGCTCACCGAGCGCAACGACGAGATGGTCCTGCGGCTCGACGGCTGGGTGCAGGCGGAGGACGCGCGCTTCGAGTTCGCCGACGAGGACATCGTCATCAACTGGCGGGAGCTCGAGCAGCGCGCGAAGCAGCGGTAGCCGCCACCCGGGCCGGGCCCGCTCAGCGCTCCGCCAGCAGGTCCTTCAGCTCACGCACCCGGCGGGTGACGAAGTCCCGCTCCAGCGCGCGGAAGGCCTCCGGGAGGAGCTCGCGGCTGGTGCACTCCTGCACCGCCACCAGGTTCTGCAGCTCGATCTCCAGCGGGTAGGACGGCGGCACGAAGTCCTTCACCACCGCGCTGACGTCCCGGTCCTCGACCTTCTCCCGCCCTTCGAGCAGCGCGCGGAACTTCGAGCGCACGAGGATCGCCTCGATGTCGGCGCCCGAGACGTCCTTGTGGCCCGGCTCGAGCAGCGCTGAGAACGACGGCACCTGCGCGTCGACCTTCGTCTTCTTCTGCAGCACCCGGAACAGCTCGTCCCGCTCCTCGTCGCTCTGCGGGTAGAAGAGCGCGAGGTGCTCCTCGGCGCGGCCCTGGCGCTTGAGGTCCACCGGCAGCAGGTCCGGCCGCGCGGTGAGGAGGAACCAGACGATCTTCCCGCGGTACTCGGTGTTGCCCATGAACGAGGCGATGGAGGCGAACACCCGGCTGCTGGTGCCCGAGTCCCCCGACTGGTTCCGGTTGCCGAGGAACGCGTCCGCCTCGTCGACGATCACCGCCACCGGCCACAGCGCCTTGAGCAGGGTGAAGATCTTCTCCAGGTTCGACTCGGTCACGCCCTGCCACTGCGAGCGGAAGTTGAGGAACTTCACGCAGGGGATGCCGATCTCGCCGGCGAAGCAGGTGGTGAGGAAGGTCTTGCCGGTGCCCACCGGGCCGCTGATGAGGTAGCCCATCGGCATCACCTCGATGCGGCCCTTCTTCAGCGCGCTGGCGGCGCCGCGGAGCAGCGCCTTCGCCTTGTCGTGACCTGCCACCACCTCCAGCCCGTGCGCAGGCTCGATGAACTCCAGAAGCCCGTGGCACTCGGCCTGGATGATGTCCTTCTTCCGCTCCTTCACCTGCTCGGGCGTGATGCGGGTGCCGCCCTCCAGCGCCTCGGTGAGCAGCCGGTCGAGGTTGATCCGCGAGAGGCCCGCCGTCATCTGCGCCAGCCCCTGCAGCGGCACGTCCGAGTGGGACTGGAGCTTGCGGCCCTCGAGCTTGAAGCGGATGTAGTCCAGCCGCTCGTCGAGGTCCGGCAGGGGCAGCTCGATCGTCGCCACGTACGGGTTGCGCGCGATGCGGTTGGACACGTCCGCCACGTTCTCCGCGATCAGCACCAGCGACAGATCGCCGGCGAGCATCTGCGGGTCGTGCGCCCACTTGGTCAGGGTGGCGAGCACGAAGCGGTCCTCGGCGGAGAGGCTGCCGATCTCGCCGGCGGGCACCAGGGTCTCCGCGAAGTCGATCACCAGCGCGAGGCTCTTGCCGTCCGCCAGCTTGAGCCGCAGGTAGTTCTCGAGGACCTGCAGCGCCCGCGCCGGATCCCGCGGCATCACCTTCGCGTAGTCGGTGCCGTAGACGGCGTCGTAGCCGCTGAGCGCACGTGAGAGGTCCTGCTGCGTCTGCGGCGACGAGGCGCGGATGCCGCTCGAGCGGTCGTAGAAGACGACGTGGTCGCGGGCGCCGAACAGCTCCTCGGAGAGGAACGCCTTGAGCGGGCCGTAGGTGCGCTTTCCCTCCGCGCCGGAGAGCGGCTGCAGATCGCGCACGGCGCCGTGGAGCACGAAGGTGCTGACCGTCCGGGTGTAGTACCGCTGCGCCAGCCGCTGCGCCCAGCCGGGCAGTCCAGCCAGCGGGTTCGCCTGCTTCTTCCGCGCCCTCGGGTTGCTCATTGGCCCGGACCTTAACCGGGCCCCCTCGGGCCGTCAGCGCTTCTCGAAGGTGGGCACCACGCGGGTGATCTCCGTCCCCTTCACGACCTCCACCGACTGCACCACCGGCTCGTACCCTTCGGCGAGGATGAGCACCGCCGTGGGCCCGGCCTTCACCTTCTGGAAGTGCGGCCAGGTCACCTGGGTCCCCAGGTCCTCGCCGTTGATGGACAGCCGCGCCTTGCCGTGGAGCTCCGCGGGGACCTCCACATAGAGGAAGCCTTCCCCCGGGCCGCGCAGCAGCACCACGCCCACCCCGCTCACCACCAGCAGCAGCGCCGCCGCCACCGCCGCGAGGACCTTCGTCATCGACGACGGCCCCTGCGAGGGCGCGCGCCTGCCGGAGAGCGCCGGCACCGGCGTGGTGGGCCGCAGCATCGACGGGCGCTCGGGGCGGGTGAAGTCCTGCTCGTCCTCGGAGTCTCCGGTGTCACTCGTCTCGCCCCCGTGCAGCCCCGAGGTGGTCGGCGCCTCCTCCTCATCCGGCGGCTGCTGCTGTGGTTCCCCCCGGGCGTTGCGGGGAGACGCCCCCGGTGCACGGCCCGGGCGGCGAGCCTGCGGCATCGGCGTGGGGTCCGGCTCGGGGTCGTCGTCGTAGCGGGAGCGCCCGAACACCGTCGGAGACAGCTCTTCCGAGCCGGTGGGCGCGAGGCTCTCGGGGGACGGCGTGGGGATGATCCCGGTGGCGCCCTCGTCGTCGTCTTCCGGCGGCTCGCCGAAGCCCTGCGCGGACGGGCTGTCCTCCGCACCGGCCGGCGCATTCCTGACGGAGCCGAGCGCGCCCAGCCGCGCGGTGGGCTTCATCCCGGGCTCGGTGTGGCTCTCGCTCCCCTCTTCGCCGGCGAAGAAGGTGTTGCCCTCGACGAGGAGCGTGGCGCCCGCCTCCTCGTTCTGCTTCTGCGTGTTCACCGGGACGGCCGCCGTGAGCCTGGGCATCGCCGTCATGGTGGGCGAGCGGCGCGGGACCTGGGGCACGTTCTGGGGCGGCAGCGTGGCGGCGGTGGCGATGTTGGCGGGGATGGGCGAGCCCGCGGGCGGCAGCGTCTGCGCGAGCACCGGCGGCGAGGCGGGCGCCGGGGCGACGACCGGGACCTGGTTGGAGGTGAACCTCGGTCCGCCGGTGGCCGGCAGGTTGCCCTGGCCGCGCGGCGCAGGCGGCAACATGGGCAGGGTGGTCCCGCCGCTGGTGTCGCCGGCCAGCGTCTGCGCGGCGTAGGCGCTCGCCTGCGCTCCGGCGGACTGCGCGCCTGCGTTCTGGTAGCCCAGGTCCAGCGCGGCGAGCATGCCCTCCGAGGGCTTCACGTCCGCGTACTCCTGCAGCCGCAGCTTCTCCCGCTCGACCTCCTCCGCGAAGGTGGACTTCATGTACTGCATGAGGTCCTTGCGGCTGAAGATCGAGTCGCTGGTGATGAGGAAGCGCTGCAGGTCGTCCGCGACCTCGTTGGCGTACTGGTAGCGCTCGTCCACGTCCTTGGCGAGCGCCTTGAGGACGATGCGCTCGAGCGCCTCGGGGATGCGGCGGTTGTAGGTGGACGGCGGCAGCACCTCCGCCTTGCGCACCTTCTCCAGCACGCTGAAGTCCGAGTCCCCCACGAAGAGGCGCTCGCCGGTGAGCATCTCGTAGAGGCAGATGCCGATGGCGAAGACGTCGCTCCTGCGGTCCAGCGGGAGCCCGCGGATCTGCTCCGGGCTCATGTACGCGAACTTGCCCTTGAGGATCCCCGCCTGGGTCTTGTTCGCCTTGCCCGCCGCCTTGGCGATGCCGAAGTCGATGACCTTGACCTCGCC
>CAZCWA010000346.1:0-5884 GCA_964502265.1 uncultured Myxococcaceae bacterium
GCGAGCTGGGCACGGGCGTGCAGCTCGTCGTCCCCGCCAGCGGGTCGGTGGAGGACGTGCTGCAGCGCGGAATGGCGGCGGGCGCGAAGGTCGTCTCGGTGCAGAGCCAGCGGCGCGCGCTCGAGGACCTCTTCATCCAGGAGATCACGAAGCAGGCGCCGGACGAAGGTCCGCGCGCGAGGGCCCGTGCAACGGGCGTGGCGTCGGGAGGTGAAGCGTGAAGGCGCTGGCCATTGCGGCGAACACGTTCCGCGAGGCGCGGCGGCACCGCGTCTTCTACGTGATCTTCTTCTTCGCGCTGATCGTCATCCTCAACAGCGTGCTCTTCACCAACCTCACGGTGGCGAGCCAGGACCGGATCCTGCGCGACGTGGGCACGGCGGCGATCGACTTCTTCGGCATCCTGCTGGCGATCTTCCTCGGCGTGGGGATGGTCAGCCGCGAGGTCGATCGGCGCACCGTCTACACCGTGGTCACCAAGCCCATCCGTCGCTCCGACTTCATCCTCGGGAAGTTCTTCGGGTTGAACGCGGTGCTGGCGGTGACGCTCGGCGTGATGTTCGTGTGCTTCGTGGCGGTGCTCGCGGTCACTCCCGCCTTCGAGCCGCCCAACTACGCGACCTTGGCGTGGCATCTCGTGCTGCGCCTGGTGCAGTTGGCGCTGCTCGTCTCGTTCGCGATCTTCATGTCCACCTTCGCGGCGACGCCCATGGCCACGTTCGCGACCATCGGCATCTTCCTCATCGGCCACTTCAGCTCGGACCTGAAGTACTGGGGCCAGAAGAGCGAGAGCCCGCTGATGGAGGCGCTGGCGACCGGCATCTACTACGTGGTGCCGAACCTCGGCCGCTTCAGCATCAGCGAGAAGATCGCCTACAACATGCCGGTCGACTCGACGCAGGCGCTGACCACCATCCTCTACGGCGTGATCTTCACGGCCGTGTTCCTCGTCGCCGCGGTGATGGTCTTCAACAAGCGCGACTTCAAGTAGCTACCGGATGGCCGAACGTCAGGCCGCTGCTAGCATCCGCGCGTGCTCGCGAGTCACGTAGAGAGCCTCGCCGCCATCGCGCTCGCGGTGTACGGCCTGCTCATCGGCAGCTTCCTCAACGTCGTCATCGCGCGCGTCCCGCACGGTCAGAGCATCGTGAAGCCGCGCTCGCGCTGCCCGAAGTGCGGCCACACGCTCGCCTGGTACGAGAACATCCCCGTCTTCTCGTGGCTCGCGCTGCGCGGGAAGTGCCGCAACTGCAAGGCGCCGATCTCGCCCCGCTACCCGCTGGTGGAGCTGCTCACCGCGCTGCTCTACCTCGCCTGCCTCGCGCGCTTCGGGTGGGGCTGGGAGCTGGTCTCCGCGCTGGTGCTGGTCACCCTCCTCGTCCCGCTCACCTTCATCGACCTCGAGCACTGGATCCTCCCCTTCGAGCTGACCCTCCCCGGCATCGTCCTCGGCGTGCTGCTGGCGATCCCCCTCGGCAAAGAGCGGCTGATCAGCTCTGCCATCGGCGTCGCCGCGGGCTTCCTCGCCTTCTGGGCGCTCGAGATCGTCGGCCGTGCGGTCTTCAAGAAGGAGGCGCTGGGCGGCGGGGACAAGTTCCTGCTCGCGCTCCTCGGCGGGTTCCTCGGCTGGCAGTCGCTCCTGGGGATCATCTTCCTCTCCTCGATGCAGGGCGCGCTGATCGGAGGGCTCTTGCTCGCCGTCCGGGGCCGCGCAGGTCCCGCGCCCGCCCCTTCGCCGCAGCCCGCGCAAACGAACGGCGATGAAGAGGACGACTGGGTGCCCGGGCCCACCAACATCCCCTTCGGCCCGTGGCTGGCCCTGGCGGGGCTGGAGATCCTCCTCATCGGCCCGTGGCTGGCGGAGAACCTCCCGCTGGGCCTCGGGTGGATGATCACCGGCAAGCTCGAGATCTGACGAGCGTGAGGGGCCGCACCTTCAGCCTCGCGTTCTTCCTCGCCTGCGTGGCGGTGGCGGCGGCGTGGCTGACGCTGCTCCCGGTGATCCTCCAGCTCCTGGACGCGCTCCGCCGCCTCGCGGAGCCGGGCTCACCCGAGGCGGAGCTGCTCCTGCGGGTGCGCGCGGTCCTGCCGTTCACGCTCGGCGCGAACCTCGTGGTGCTCGCGGCCGTCATCGCCTTCATCCTCCACGTCACGCTCGGCCGTCCCCTCCGTCGGATGGAGCAGGAGGTCGAGCAGCTCGAGCACCTCCGGTGGGACCTCCCGATGACCGGCGGCGGCCCGCTGCTCTCGCGGATCCAGTCTTCGCTGCGCCGCATGGCGGGCGCGCTCTCCGACGAGCAGGCGGTGACCCGGCGGCAGCTCGAGGAACTCCGCGCGGCGAACGAGCGCCTCGGCCGCGCGCACGCGGAGCTGGCGGCGTCCGAACGTCTCGCCACGGTGGGACGATTGGCGGCGGGGATCGCGCACGAGGTGGGCAACCCGCTCTCCGGGATCCTCGGCTACCTCTCCCTCGTGCGCATGCGGTCCAAAGACGATCCGCAGGTCACCGACTTCCTCCAGCGGATTGAAGGCGAGGTGCAGCGCATCAACACCATCGTCCGGGGCCTGCTCGATCTGGGCCGTCCGCCGCAGACCACGCTGCGCCCCGTCGAGCTCCACGGCCTCGTCCGCACCGCGGCGGAGCTGGTGCGCGCAGGGCCCGATCTGGAAGGGCGCACGGTGCACCTCGAGGTCCCCGAGGGGCTGCTCGCGCAGACCGATCCGGGGCCGCTCTCGCAGGTGCTGATCAACCTGCTGCTCAACGCGGGGCAGGCCACCGGCCCCGGCGGTCAGATCCGGGTGCGCGCGGAGTCCGGAACGGGGAGCAACGACCTCCGCCTGCACGTGGAGGACGACGGTCCGGGCCTTCCGCCGGAGGTGCTGGAGCGGCTCTTCCAGCCCTTCTTCACCACGCGGGGGGCGGGGAAGGGGACCGGCCTGGGACTCGCCGTCTCCGACCATCTGGCGCGGAGCCTGGGCGGCGCGTTGCGCGCGGAGAACCGTCCCGAGGGCGGCGCGCGCTTCACGCTCACCCTGCCTTCCGTCCGGCTCTAGTCCACCCCGGTGACGGGCTCGGCCCCGTCTTCGGCAACGCCCTTCGGCAGCCGCATGAGGAAGCTCGCGCCGCCGCCCTCGCGGTTGCTCACGGTGAGCGTGCCGCCGTGGGCCTCGGTGAGGTGCCGCGCGATGTACAGCCCCAGCCCGAGCCCGCCGTAGTTCCGGAAGGACGCCGCGCGCTCGAAGCGCCCGAAGATCCGATCCGCGTCCTCCGCCGGGATCCCCGGGCCCCGGTCCTCCACCCGGACGCAGGCGAAGCGCTCGTCCTCCTCCACCACCACCTCGATGGGCTTTCCGGCCGCGTACTTCAGCGCGTTGCCCACGAGGTTGAAGATCACCTGCTCCAGCCGCGCGCCGTCCCACACCCCGGTGGCCGACTTCGCGCCGTGAAGGTGCAGCGCGCTGTTCGAGTGCTTCGCCTCCGGCGCCAGCGCCTCCAGCACCTCGTGGACGATCGCCCGCAGGTCCGCCAGCTCCGGCCGCAGCTCGAAGCGCCCCGAGGCGAGCCTCGACACGTCGAGCAGATCCTCCACGAGGCGGTTGAGACGCATCGCGCCCCGGCGCACCCGCTCCGCGCGCATCCGCAGCCGGTCGTCTGCCACCTCGCGGGTGAGGCCATCCGAGTGCAGCAGCATCGCGGTCAGGGGCGTGCGCAGCTCGTGCGCGACGGAGGAGAGGAACTCGTCCCGCAGCCGCACCGCCTCCTGGGCCTGCGCCAGCCGCAGCCGCTCCTCCTCGGCGCGCAGCCGCTCGGTGAGGTCGCGCGTCACCTTGGCGAACCCCATCAGCTTGCCCGCCGAGTCGAAGATGGGGCTGAGGATGACGTTGGCCCAGAAGCGGGTCCCGTCCTTCCGCACCCGCCAGCCCTCCTCCTCGAAGCGGCCGTCCTGCAGCGCGTCCCGCAGCTCCTTCTCGCTCTTGCCGGTCTGGCGCTCCTCCGGTGGATAGAACGCGGAGAAGTGCTTGCCGATGATCTCGTCCGCGCGCCAGCCCTTGAGCCGCTCCGCGCCCGCGTTCCACGTCGCCACCCGGCCCTTCGCGTCGAGCATGAAGATCGCGTACTCGCGCACGCTCTCGATCAGCAGGCGGAAGCGCTCCTCGCTCTGGCGGAGCGTCTCCTCCACCATGTGCCGGTCGGTCAGATCGCGGATGACCTTGGCGTAACCCGCCATCTGGCCCCGCTCGTCGAACGAGGCGGTGATGATCGCGTCCGCCCAGAACCGCGAGCCGTCCTTCCGCACCCGCCAGCCTTCGTGCTCCACCCGCCCGGTCATCCGCGCCTGCTTCAACAGACGCTCCGGAAGCCCGTTCGCCACGTCCTCCGGCGTATAGAAGGTGGAGAAGTGCCGGCCGAGGATCTCCTCCTGGGTGTAGCCCTTGAGCCTCTGCGCCCCGAGGTTCCAGCTCGCCACGTTCCCCTCGGGCGTGAGGATGACGATGGCGTAGTCCTGGATGTTGTTGACGAGCCACTCGAGCTTCAGCGGCTCCGCGGCCTTCGCGTCCGGAGGCGAGGCGGTGTCCGGAGCCTTCGCGGCTGACTTGTCGTCTGTCATCTTCGGGAAGTGTCCCGCGGGAGTGCCTCCATGGCATCCGCGCACTGGGGCACTGTCGCATTTCGGGCGGCGATCCGTCCTCTTCTCCGTGCGATTCTCACCGTCATGGGCCTCTTCCGTTCCATCCTGATCGCCGACGACGAGCCCTCGATCCGCCACGTCCTCACCCTGGTGCTGGCGGAGAAGGGCTACGACGTCCGCGCGGTGGAGAACGGCGAGGAGGCGCTGAAGGAGCTCGCCGCGAGGCACTACGACGCGCTGATCTGCGACATGCGCATGCCGCGGGTGGACGGCCGGGAGGTGCTCGCCCGGGCGCTGCCGCAGTGGCCGGACCTCACGGTGATCGTGATGAGCGCGTACGGCGCGCCGGACGCGGCGCTGGAGGCGGTGCAGCAGGGCGCGTGGGACTACGTCCCCAAGCCGTTCAAGCCGGAGGAGATGGTCCTCGCGCTGCGCAAGGCCGAGGAGCGCCAGCGGCTGGTGCGCGAGAACCGGCGGCTGCGCCAGGGCCCCGAGGGCGCGGCGGGCGCGCTCGATCAACTCCTCGGCGTCTCGGACCCGATGAAGGAGGTGCGCCGGCAGGTGACCCGGGTGGCGCGCGCCACCACCACCGTGCTGATCACCGGCGAGAGCGGCACCGGCAAGGAGCTGGTCGCGCGCGCGCTGCACGATCTCTCCCCCCGCGCGGGCATGCCCTTCGTGGCCCTCAACTGCGGCGCCATGCCCGCCGGCCTGATCGAGAGCGAGCTGTTCGGCCACGCCCGCGGCGCCTTCACCGACGCGCGCACCGCCAAGCGCGGCCTGTTCACCGAGGCGGACGGCGGCACCCTCTTCCTCGACGAGGTGGGCGAGTTGCCGATGCCCGCCCAGGTGAAGCTCCTGCGCGTGCTCCAGGAGGGCGAGGTCCGGCCCATCGGCGAGAACCGGGCGGAGAAGGTGGACGTGCGGGTCGTCGCCGCCACCCTGAGGGACCTGGGCAAGCTGGTGGAGCAGGGCGGGTTCCGCGAGGACCTCTACTACCGCCTCCACGTGGTGAACCTGAGCGTGCCGCCGCTGCGCGAGCGCGGGGAGGACGTGATGCTCCTGGCGCGCGCGTTCCTCGACCGCTTCAACCGCACCCTCAACCGAGAGCCGCCGGTGCGCGGGTTCAGCCCGGACGCGGAGGCGCTGCTGTCCGCCTACGCCTGGCCCGGCAACGTCCGCGAGCTGGAGAACGCGGTGGAGCGCGCGGTGCTCCTCACCGACGAGGACGAGATCCGGCCGGAGAACCTCCC
>CAZCWA010000347.1:0-5875 GCA_964502265.1 uncultured Myxococcaceae bacterium
GAGCGGACGGCCGGTGGACAAGCGCACCTACCGCGAGTGGTACACGGCGCAGAAGGAGCGCTTCGGCATCCGCTACATCCCCGACTCGGCCTGGCGCGAGGGCCTGGTGGCGGTGGGCGTGGTGGCGGTGATCGTCGCGCTCGCGCTGGCGTTCGGTCCGAAGGGGCCGGGGCCGGCGCCGGATCCCGCCCGCTTCGTCGCCCACCCCGCGCCGGACTGGTACCTGCGCTGGTGGTACGCGCTGCTCTACCTGAAGCCGCGGAGCCTCGAGTCGCTGGTGATGATCTGGGGCCCGCTGCTCTTCCTCGCGGGGATGATCGCGCTGCCCATCTTCGCCGGCGGCGGCGAGCGCACGATGAGGCGCAGGCCGTGGGCGCCGGTGATCGTGGGCACGGCCGCGGTGGCGTTCATCTCGTTGACCTGGCTGGGGATGCGCTCGCCGTGGACGCCGCCGCAGGACCTCCCACCGCTGTCCGCCTCGCGGCTGGGCGTGGCCGAGAACAGCCCCGAGGCGCTGGGCGCCCGCGTCTTCGTCCACCGCGGCTGCGCGCAGTGCCACCAGGTCCTCGGCGAGGGCGGACGCTGGGGACCCGACCTGACCCAGCTCGCGCTGCGCGTGTCCCGCGAAGAGACGGCCGTCCGGATCGTGATGGGCTTCGGCGACATGCCCGCCTACGGAGGACTGCTCGAGGACGCCGAGCTGGAGCAGCTCCTCGCGTTCCTCTGGGTGCTGCCGGATGCGCCCGCGGCGGCCGATGAGGGAGCCGGACCGTGAGCGCGCGGTCTCTTCGCATTCTGGTGGCGGCCGTCCCCGCGGCCACGGTGATGGGATGCGAGGGACCGCAGCGCCTGCTCGCGCCGGCGGGACCTGCGGCGGGGGAGCTGGCGTGGCTCACCTGGGTGCTCCTGGCGGCGGTGGGCGTGCCCACGCTGATCACCTTCGTCCTCTTCGGCGTGGCGCTGTGGCGCGGGATGCGGCGCGGCGCCCGGCGTGAGGACGAAGGCCTCGCGTCCGATCCGCGCGAGGAGCGGTGGCTGGTCGCGGTCGCGTGCGTCATCGGGCTCATCCTCCTCGGGCTCCTGGCGGTGAACATGCGGACGAGCGGGAGGGTGATGCGCCCGCCCTCGGAGCCCACGGTGGAGGTGGAGGTCATCGCGCGCCAGTTCTGGTGGGAGTTCCGCTACCCGCGCCACGGCGTGGTCACCGCCAACGAGCTGTTCCTGCCGGTGGGCGAGTCCGTCCGGCTGGTGCTCTCGTCCGGGGACGTCATCCACTCCTTCTGGGTGCCCGAGCTGCACGGCAAGCGGGACGCCACGCCCGGTCACCTCCAGACCTTCTGGGTGAAGGCCGATCGCGAGGGCCCGCTGCGCGGCCAGTGCGCGGAGTTCTGCGGGCTGCAGCACGCGCAGATGGCGTTCTGGGTCCACGCCGTCCCCCGCGAGCGGTTCGACGCCTGGCTCGCCGAGCAACGTCAACCCGCGCGCGCCGACGCCGCATCGATGGAAGGCGCGGCCGTGTTCGAGCGGGGCGGCTGCGTGCACTGCCACGCCGTGCGCGGTGTCTTCGCTGGAGGCGACGGGAGCGCAGGAATGGCCGGCCCGGACCTCACCCACCTGGCGTCGCGGAAGCACATCGCCGCCGCGAGCGCGCCTTTGACCCGCGAGTCCCTGCGCGCGTTCATCCTCGATCCGCACGTGCTCAAGCCGGGCCTGCGGATGCCCCCCACCGCGGTGCCGGAGAAGGAGCTCGAAGCGCTCCTCGACTGGCTCCTCTCCCTGGAGTGACGACGTGGCCACCCCGGAGCTCAGGCTGACGGAAGCGTGGTCGGGACCGCCCGGCGTGGGCGGCGCGCTGTCCGTGGTGAACCACAAGGCGCTCGGGCGGCGGTTCATGGTGACCGCGCTGGTGTTCTTCCTCATCGGCGGGCTGGAGGCGGTGGCGATGCGGCTGCAGCTCGCCCTGCCCGGGATGCAGGTGCTGGGGCCGGAGAAGTACAACCAGTTCTTCACCATGCACGGCTCGACGATGATGTTCCTCTTCGTCGTCCCGTTCCTCGAGGGCCTCGCGATGTACGTGGTGCCGCTGATGATCGGCACGCGCGACATGGCCTTCCCGAGGCTCAACGCGTTCGGCTACTGGGTCTATCTCTTCGCCGGCATCGCGCTGCACGTGGCCTTCCTCATGGGCGCGGCGCCGAACAGCGGCTGGTTCAACTACGTGCCCTTGAGCGGGCCGGGCTTCAACCCGGGGACCAACGTCGACTGGTGGGTGGCGATGATCACCCTGCTGGAGGTCGCAGCGCTCGTGGCCGCGGTGGAGCTCATCGTGACCATCTTCCGGCAGCGCGCGCCGGGGATGACGCTGGCGCGGATGCCGCTCTTCGTGTGGTCCGCGCTGGTGATGGCGTTCATGATCGTCTTCGCCATGCCGCCCCTGATGGCCGCCTCGCTGATGCTGGGGCTGGACCGCGTGGTGGGCACGCACTTCTTCAACGCCGCGGCCGGAGGTGACCCGCTCCTGTGGCAGCACCTCTTCTGGTTCTTCGGCCACCCGGACGTCTACATCATGCTCGTGCCCGCGCTGGGGATCGTGGCGACGATCATCCCGGTGAGCGCGCGCAGGCCCACAGTCGGCTACACGTGGATCGCGCTCTCGCTGGTGGCGATCGGCTTCATCTCCTTCGGGCTCTGGGTGCACCACATGTACGCCGCGGGCCTGCCGGTGATGGGGATGAACTTCTTCACCGCCGCGTCGATGATGATCACCATCCCCACCGGGGTCATCCTCTTCGCCTGGCTCTTCACGCTCTGGCGAGGACGGGTGCGGATGAACGTGCCGTTGCTCTTCTGCATCGGCTTCTTCGTGCTCTTCATCCTGGGCGGGATCACCGGCGTGATGATCGCGTCGGTCTCCTTCGATATCCAGGTCCACGACACCTACTTCATCGTCGCGCACTTCCACTACGTGCTGCTGGGCGGCGTGGTGTTCCCGATCTTCGCCGGCCTCTACTGGTGGTTCCCCAAGATCTTCGGCCCGATGCTGGGCGAGCGGCTGGGCCGGTGGCACTTCTGGCTCTTCACCGTCGGCTTCAACCTCACCTTCTTCCCCATGCACATCCTCGGGTTCCAGGGGATGCCCCGGCGCGTCTACACCTACCTGCCGGAGCTGGAGTGGTCGCCGCTCAACCTCCTCGCCACGTTCGGCGTCTTCTTCATGGTCGCGGGAATGAGCGTCTTCATCGTCAACGTGGCGCTGACGCTCGCGCGCGGACGCAACGCCGAGCCGAACCCGTGGGGCGCGGACACGCTGGAGTGGGCGGCCGCCTCGCCGCCTCCGCAGTTCAACTTCCGCTACCTGCCGGTGGTGGGGGGCCGCCACCCGCTGTGGGAGGAGCCGTCGCCGGTGAGCGAGGACATGGGCCCCGACTTCGCCTGGCGCGCGCCGCTCGCCGACGTGCGCAAGGGCCAGCGCGAGACCGTGGTCACCTCGTCGCTCGACGCGCGGCCGCAGTTCCGGATGCTGCTGCCCGCGCCCACCGCGTGGCCGATGTGGACGGCGGCGGGCGTGACGATCGGGACGCTGGGCGCGGTGATGCATCCGGCGCCGGCGTTGCTGGGGATGCTGCTGACGGCGGTGGGGCTCGTCGGCTGGAACTGGCCGGAGAAGGACGTGAACGCGTCATGACCGCGCACGCGACCCGACCGCCAGGTGATGACGTCCACGCGCTGCCGCTGGCCGGACACGAGCGCTCGCAGGCGTGGGCGGGCGTGCTGATGCTGGCGGTGATCGAGCTGGCCGCGGTGGGCGCGATGATCGCTTCGTACTTCTACCTGCGGGTGGGCACGCCGCTGTGGCCGCCATCGGACGCGGGGATGCCGGACCTCGTGCTCGGGGGCGTGGGGCAGGCGCTGCTGACCGTGTCCGCGGTGCCCGTCTACGTGGCCGAGCGCGCGTACCGGTTCCGTCAGAACGCCCGTCCGCTCTTGTGGCTCTTCCCCGCGGGCCTCGCGCTGGTGGTGGCCTACGTGGTCTTGAAGATCGTGGAGTACGCGAAGGTGAGCTACGGCTGGTCGAGCCACGCCTACGGCTCCATCTCCTGGACGCTCACCGGCTACCAGCTCCTCCACGCGGCGATCCTCATCGTGTTCGCGGGCGTGGTGTGGGGGTTCGCGCGGGCGTACCCGCTTCGGCAACAGCGGCACGCGGCGGTCGAGTGCGTGGCGCTCTACTGGTACTTCGTCGTGGTCAGCTCGGTGCTCGAGTTCCTGACCACCCACGTGAGCGCGTTCCTGCTCTAGGCACCCGGAGGCGACGTGCGGAACGGCTGGCTCTTCTTCGCTGCGCTGGGTGGCCCCATCCTCTGGGCGCTGCGCTTCATGGTCGTCTATCCGTTGGTCCCCGTCGCGTGCCAGCAGGGGACGCTCATGCTGCCCGTCATCGTGACCGGGGTGACGCTGGTGGGCGTGGTGTCGTCCGGGCTGGTGTCGCTGTGGTTCCTCCGCAGGCCTTCGCCGGAAGGAAGGACCGCTGCCGTGAGCGGACGTGCCCGCTTCATGGCGAAGAGCGGCCTGGTGATGGCGGTGCTCTTCACGCTGGTCATCCTCGCCGAGTCGGTGCCGATGCTCGTCGGCGACCCATGCGTGGACGTGGACCTGAGCCCGAGGCGGACCCGCTGGACGTCGGTGCTCTCGGTGATGGGCACCGGGGAGGCTCAGGCGCACAGGCTCGCGGAGGTGCCAGCGCCGGAGGTGGCGTGGGCGATGTGGAACCCGGACCCGCTGATGGCCGTGGCGCTGGTGGCGGGGACCTCGCTCTTCGTGAGGGGACTGCGGCGGCGCCGGATGTCGGGGCCGCAGGGGATCGCCTACGCGCTGGCGATGATCGCTTTGGTCGCAGCGCTGATCTCGCCGCTCGACACGGTGAGCGGGCTGCTCTTCTCGGTGCACATGGTTCAGCACCTGGTGTTGATGCTCGTCGCCGCACCGCTGCTCGCGCTGGCGAGACCGGGCATGACGGTGGCGATGGGGCTTCCGCCGAGATGGCGACGTGCCGTGGGAGCGACGTGGCTGCGCGTCTCGGGCGTGAGGGGGATCGTCCGTGCAGTGCAGCGGCCCCTGCCGGCGCTGGTGCTCCACGTCGTCGCGGTGTGGGCGTGGCACGTGCCGAGGTTCTACGACGCGGCTTTGGAGCACGAGGCGTTGCACGTCCTCGAGCACGCCTCCTTCTTCGGCACCGCGTGGCTCTTCTGGAGCGCGCTGGTGAGGTGCGCGCGGGGAGCGCACGGCGGCCCGCCGGTGGGGCTGGGCGTGCTCTTCGTGTCGATGCTGTCGATGGGGCTGTTGAGCGCGCTGCTCGCGGTGGCGCCGGACGCCTGGTACCCGCCGCACGCCGCAGGCACCGAAGGGTGGTCGATTACGCCGCTCGAGGACCAACAGCTCGCGGGCCTGTTGATGTGGGTGCCGGGATCGCTCGTGTACCTCGCCGCCGCGATGCTGCTGGGCAGGGCGATGCTGAAGGAGCGGAAGGGGACGCCGCCCTTGAGAATCCCGCCCATGCCACGGAGGGAGAACGCGTGAGCCGGTCGCGGTGGGCCTTCATCGCTGCGTTGCTCCTGTGCTCGGCGGCGTGTCGCAAGGCGGAGAGCGCGTTGCCTCCGGAGCCGCAGGGCCCTGTGGCAACGCCGGGGGAGGTGCTCCGCCTGAAGGGAACGCGGCACCTCTACGAGCTGGAGCTGCAGCCGCCGGTTCCGGAGGTGGGCCAGCTCTTCGAGGTCTTCACCACCGTGAGGGACGCGAAGACGAACGCTCCGGTCGAGCAGGCCGCGGCCTTCAGCGTGGACGCGACCATGCCGCACCACGGGCACGGCATGACCAC
>CAZCWA010000348.1:0-5873 GCA_964502265.1 uncultured Myxococcaceae bacterium
GCGGAAGGCCTGTGGCAGGTGCAGGACGAGGCCGCGCAATTGGTGGGCGTGTACGCCAGCGTCCCCGAAGGCGCGAAGGTGCTCGACGCGTGCGCGGCGCCGGGCGGGAAGGCGTGCCACCTCGCGGAGACGCACGAGGTGGTGGCGATCGATCTGCACGCCAACAAGCTCCGCAAGATCGAGGCGGAGGCGAAGCGGCTGGGGCTCTCCGATCGCATTCGCACCCTGGCGCACGACGCGCAGCAGCCCATCCCGGAGGCGCTCGGCGAGTTCGACGTGGTGATGGTGGACGCGCCCTGCACCGGACTGGGCACGCTGAGGCGCCACCCCGAGCTGCGCTACCGGCGGAAGGAGGAGGACGTCCACCGGCTGGCGGGGCTGCAGCGGAACATCCTCGAGTCCTGTCAGCAGGTCGTGGCGCCGGGCGGACTGCTCGTCTACGCGGTGTGCAGCACCGACACCGAGGAGGGCGCGGATCAGGTGGAGATGTTCCTGCGCTCGCACCCCGAGTTCACCGCCGAGCCTCCGCGCCTGCCTCCCGGCGTGGAGGTCCCCACCTGGCAGGCCTATCTGAGGACGCTGCCGGGGCCGGAAGGCCTGGACGGGTTCTTCTGCGCGCGGCTGCGTCGGATGTACTGAGCTTCGGCCTTCAGCGGTCCTTGCGCTCCGCGTACCGGGCGGCGAGCACCGCGCACACCACCAGTTGGAGCTGGTGGTAGAGGATCAGCGGCAGGACGATCAGGCCCGCGCCGCCGCTCGCGCCGAAGAGGATCCCGGCGATGGGCACGCCCGAGGCCAGCGTCTTCTTCGAGCCGCAGAACACGGCGGCGATCTCGTCCTCGCGCGAAAAGCCCAGCCTGCGCGCGGCCACCGTGGAGAGCAGCAGCACCGTGGCCAGCAGCACCGCTGCGGCGGCCAACGTCCCCCCCAGCGTGGCGGGACCGACCTGGCCGAACATCCCCGACCCCACCGACTCGGCGAAGGCGACGAACACGAGCAGCAGGATCACCGCCCGGTCGAAGCCGTGGGTCACCCGGACCACCTTCTGACGCGCGCGCCCGAGCAGTGGCCGCAGAAGCTGCCCGGCCACCAGCGGCAGCAGGGTGAGGCTCCCCAGGCGCAGGATCGCCGGCCCGAGCGGGATCGCCCCCGGCTCGCCCACGTCCCCGAGCAGCCGCACCAGCAGCGGCGTGAGGACCACGCCGAGGACGCTGGAGAGGCTCGCGTTCCCGCTGGCGCCGGGGACGTAGCCCCGGGCCACCGCGGCCAGCGCCCCCGCGGAGGAGACGGTGGAGGGCACCGCGCAGAGGAAGAGGAAGCCCAGGCGCAGTTCACCGGGGAGCAGCCCGCCCGCGATCGCGTCGCCCGCCCACCACAGGAGCGGAAAGACGCCGAAGGTGAAGGCCTGGACGAAGAGGTGGAGCCGGAGCTGAAGCGCCGCCGAGGCGAGCCGGGAGGGCTCGAGGCCCACGCCGTGGAGGAGGAAGATGGTGGCGATGCCCACGTCGGCGAGGCGCTCGGCGTGGAGCGGTCCCCCGGCCCGTCCCAGGTCCGGGAAGAGCACCGCGAGCGCCATGGCGCCGAACAGCCCCCAGAGGAAAGGATCCCGGAAGGGCGCGAGGGCGGCTCGGGCGCTGGACACGCCCGAATCTAGGCACGGGCGCCGCGCGGGCGCCTTTTTCGCAACTTCCGAGAAGGCGAAACGACAATCCCCACATGATCCACAACATCCGTTACGGCGACACGTTGAGCGGGCTGGCGAAGCGGTTCGGGACCACGGTCCGCGCGCTCGCCCAGGCGAACAGCATCGCCAACCCGGATCGGATCTTCGCGGGGCGGACGCTGCGCATCCCCGGCCGCACGGACGGTTTCGATGCCGGCGCGAGGCCGGACTACGCGTCGCGGCTGGGCGGGACCTCCTCGCAGGCCACCGCGGGCGCCTCCGCCCCCGAGAGCGCCTCGGCCAGCTCGGCCACCCGCGCCGTCAGCAGCCCGGGCAACACCGCAGGCGGGGTCAGCCTCTCCGAGCTGCGGCGGATCATGCCCAACCTCTCCCAGGCGGACGCGCAGCGGTACCTGCCGCACCTGAACTCGGCCATGGCGGAGGCGAAGATCAACACCCCCGCCCGGCAGTCCGCCTTCCTCGCCCAGCTCGCGCACGAGAGCGGGCAGCTCCGGTACATGGAGGAGATCGCCTCGGGCGCCGCGTACGAGGGCCGGCGCGATCTGGGCAACACGCAGCGCGGCGACGGTGTCCGCTACAAGGGCCGCGGCCCCATCCAGCTCACCGGGCGCTCCAACTACCGGGCCGCGGGCCGCGCGCTCGGCATCGACCTCGAGGGGAACCCCCAGCGCGCCAGGGACCCGGACGTCGCCTTCCGGGTGGCGGCCTGGTACTGGTCCTCGCGGAACCTGAACCAGTACGCGGACGCGGGGAACTTCAGCGCCATCACCTACCGGATCAACGGCGGCTACAACGGCGCCGCAGACCGGAACGCGTACTACCGCACCGCGCAGAGCGTCCTCGCCTAACGCCCGTCAGTGGACCACGTGCGCGTCCGTCGCCTCGGCGCCCGTCTCGGCCGGGGCGCGCGGCGACTTCGGCAGCCGCACGGTGAAGACCGCGCCCTGGCCCGGCTTGCTGCTGACGCGGATCTCTCCGCCGTGCGCGTCCACGATCCGCCGCGCGATGAACAGCCCCAGCCCCAACCCGCCGAAGTGCCGCGGGGAGACCGCGCGCTCGAAGCGGCCGAAGATGCGCGCCACGTCCGCCGCCGGGATGCCCAGGCCCTGGTCCGCCACGCTGACGAAGGCGTCCGTCTTCGTTCCCCGCACCGTGATCTTCACCGGCTGACCGCGCCCGTACTTGATCGCGTTGGAGAGCAGGTTGGTCAGCACCTGCTCCACCCGGCCCACGTCCCAATCACCGATGACGCCCGGCTCGAGGTCCGCCTCCAGCGCGCTCCCCGCGCGCGCCGCGTCCTCCCGCACCGACTCGAGCAGCTCAGCGGTCACCGAGCCCAGGTCCGCGCGCTCGCGGTGCAGCTCCAGCCTCCCGGCCGAGATGCGCGTGAGGTCGAGCAGCTCGTGCACCAGCCCGGACAGCCGGCTCGCCTGCCGCTGCGCCGTGGCGAGGTGCCGCTCCGCCAGACGGCCAGCGACCGGTCCCCCGAGGTCGCGCTCGAGGAGCTGGAGCTGGAGCTGGAGCGTGGTCAGCGGCGTGCGCAGCTCGTGGGCGGCGATGGAGAGGAACTCGTCGCGCTGGCGGATCGACTCGTGCGCGACCTCGTACAGCCGCGCGTTCTCCACCGCGTAGGCGATCCGGTTCGACAGCTCGCGCACGGTCCCGACATCGCGCGGGTGGAAGGGCGGCTCGGGCCGGTGGCGCACCACCACCAGGACGCCGAGCGACCTCCGGCGGACGCGCAGGGGCGCGGCGATCAGCGAGGCGGGGATCAGCGCGCGGAGGGCATCCTGCACCGGGCCGCTGCGCGAGATGCGCGGCAGCGCCTCCTCGTCGAGCTCGCGGACGTAGACGGGCGAACCGCGCGCGACGAGCTTGCGCATCGTGGGGCCCCAGTCGGCGGGATCGGTGAGCGCCTCCGCGACCCCGATCAGCGCCTCTTCGTAGCGCGAGGTGCGGGCGTGCACCGCGCGCCGCGGCGAGCCGCCGTCCGCGGAGGGCTCGACCTGCAGCGCGACCGCGTCCGCGAAGTCTCCGCACAGGACCTTCGCCGAGCGCTCCAGCAACCTCTGCGCGTCGAAGCTGCCGGAGAGTGCGGCGCTCGTCTGGGCCAGCAGCCGCTGCTGCCGCGCGTCGCGGGCGGTGGTGCGCAGGAGCCGCTCGTTCTGGCGGGCGAGCCGCTGCGAGGTGAGGTCCCGGGTGACGATGGCGTAGCCGCGCACCGTCCCGTCCTTCTCGCGCAGCGCCCGCACCGACACGTGCGCCCAGAAGCGCGTTCCGTCCGGACGCAGCAGCCAGCCCTGCTCCGAGTGGTGGCCGCGCCGCATCGCCTGCTCGAGCACCGCCTTCGGACGACCGCGCGCGATGTCCTGCGGCGGGTAGAGCACCGTGTGCGGCGAACCGGCGAGCGTCTTCAGCCAGCGGCTCACCGAATGGCGGCCGGTGACGATGCGGCCCTCCTTGTCGAGCATCAGCAGCGACACGTTCGGCGCGGTGGCGCTCAACAGCGCCATGCCCTGCTGGTTGTCCTCCAGCGCGCGCTCGGCCCGCAGCCGGTCGGCGCGCTCGAGCCCGAGCGACACGAACTGCCCCATCGACACCGCGAACGCCTGCTCCACCGGACGCCACCGCCGCTTCGGCCCCACGTGCTCGTGGCAGAGCACGCCGGCGAGCTTGCCGTCCTGCCAGACCGGGACGTCGAGCAGCGAGGAGATGCCGCGCGGCGCGCAGTACGTCTCGTAGAAGCCCCGGGTGCGCGGGTCGGTGGCCACGTCGTGCGCGGCGATGATCCGGCTGGTGCGCGTGGCGTCGAAGTAGGCCGGGGTCTCCGCGCGCTGCAGGCGGACGCCTCCGTCGCCGAGGCTCTCGTCGCCTGGTCGATCCTGTCCGTCGTGCCCGGACGCGACGTAGAGGGAGGTGCACCGGAGGGTCTGCGCTTCGTCCTCGAAGGTCCAGTAGCCCACCCGCTCCACGTCGATGATCTCCGCGTCGGCCCGGAGCACCTGCTGGATGAACGGCCCGAGCGCCCGGGCGCCCTGCGTGCCCAGCTCCACAAGCGCGGTCTGGTAGTGGAGGAGCCGGTGCCGCAGCTCCTCGACCTCGCGCGGCTGCCCGGGGGACCCGGGCTGGGTGTCCTTGCCGTTCTCCACCCCTCAACGATCGTGTCCCCGCCGCGCCCCGCGAAGCCCGGGAAGGCGGGCCTGCCTGCAGCCGCTGCGCTTCTCGGAGCCAAGGCGGCCGGCCCCAGGACGCCCCGCCGGTGCCCTTCAGAAGATGGACCAACCGGTCCGGGTGGTGAAGGCATCGAGCGCCGCCACCGCGGCCACCGAGTTGCCGTGCTCGTCGAGCCCCGGGCTCCAGGCGCAGAGGGCGGCCCGCTGCGGCACCACGGCGACGATGCCTCCGCCCACGCCGCTCTTGCCGGGCAGCCCCACCCGGCAGGCGAACTCGCCCGCCGCGTCGTAGGTGCCGCAGGTGAGCATCACCGACCCGAGCCGCTTGGCGTCGCTCCGGGTGAGCAGCCGGGAGCCGTCGGCGCGGACGCCGTGACGGGCGAGAAAGCCCATCGCCTGCGCGAGCTCCCCGCAGCCCATCGCCAAGGAGCACTGGCGGAAGTAGTGGGACAGCACGAGGTCGACCGGGTTCTGGAGGTTGCCCCAGCTCGCGAGGAAGTGCGCCAGCGCCGCGTTGCGGTGCCCATGGGCTGCTTCGGACGCCGCCACGGCCGCATCGACCTCGATGTCCTGCGCGCCGGTCTCCTCACGCAGGAACCGGCACAGCGTGCCCACCGCGTCGCCGGTCAGGGTGAGCAGCCGGTCGGTCACCACCAGGGCGCCCGCATTGATGAAGGGGTTTCGCGGGATGCCCGCCTCGTACTCGAGCTGGACGAGCGAGTTGAACGGGTTGCCGGACGGCTCGCGGCCCACGCGGCGCCACAGCGCGTCCCCCTCCCGGGCCAGCACCAGCGCGAGCGTGAAGACCTTGGAGATGCTCTGGATGGAGAAGCGCTCCTCCCAATCGCCCACCCCCACCACGTTCCCGGGCGGGTCCACCGGCGCCAGGGCGAGGCCGAACTTCTCCCGGGGCACCGCGGCCAATGCGGGGATGTAGCCAGCCACCTCTCCGCGCCCGACCTGGGGCTTCACGTCGAGGGCGATCTCGGTGAGCAGCGCGTGAAGGTTCATCCGCC
>CAZCWA010000349.1:0-5871 GCA_964502265.1 uncultured Myxococcaceae bacterium
TTCAAGAAGGAGATCCCGCGCTACCACCTGCGGCACAAGGTGAAGGCGGGGATCACCGGCTGGGCGCAGGTCAACGGGCTGCGCGGCCAGACCTCGATCGAGAAGCGGATCGAGTACGACCTCTACTACATCGAGAACTGGTCCCTCGCCCTGGACCTGAAGATCCTCGTGCGCACCGCGATGGGCGGGTTCCTCTCGCGCAACGCGTACTAGCAGGGGCCTCTCAGCAGGCGCCGCCGCAGACGATCCGCCCGTCCGGGCAGGTGATCTTCGAGGTCGCCGGACAGTTCAGGCTGCAGTCGCCGCCGGTGCAGCGCAGCGTGCAGACCGTGCTCCCGCCGCAGGTCATCGAGCAGCCCTTGTCGCAGCGGAGGGTGCAGACCGAGCGGTCCTCACAGCGCACCTCCGTCCCCTGAAGGCCGGTGACGTCGCACCGCGAGTCGCCCCGGCACGCAGCGCTGCCGGACTCTCCGGTGGAGACGGTGCAGGCGGAGATGCCCTCGCACTGCAGCGCGCCGCCCTCGCCGAGCGCACCGGTGCAGTCACCGAAGCAGTGGAGCGAGCCCCTCGCGGAAGCGGTCTGGAGGTCGCACGACGCGCCGCGGCAGGTGAGGCTGCAGTCCTGGCGTTCGCAGCCCACCTGGCAGGTGCCCGACGCACAGGTGCAGCGCTCCGCGTGCTCACCCGCGCAGGCGCAGGCCTCGCCCTCACAGGTGACGGTGCCGCCGCCGCAGCCGGAGGCCAGCAGCCCGCCGCCGAGGATCAGCGGCAGTGCGACGAGGACGGGAAACGCGAGCGAGCGGGCGTGGCGCGAGGGATCCATGGGGGCAGGCTAGCTGGAGCCCCGGCCGACCGGACATCCCAAAGGTGCGGAGCGCCTGGGTCCGACGACGCTCGGGACCAATCAGCCCGCCTCGTCAATTAATCATTGTGGATTTAGGGCTTGTTTTTGGCTCACGAAGCCTAAATATCCCGTCACCAAGCAGAACCGGTCGCGGGCACAACGCCCGGCAGCCCGGGGCGCCAAGGAGGGTGCCACCATGAACACCAAGCCGCTGAAGGACTTCCTCGAGATCCCGTACGACGCGTTGGAGGAGATGAACCTCCGGGCGAAGGAGCAGCGCCTGCAGCGGGTGGACCCGGAGAAGATCCGGGAGGAGCGGGTCAAGTACCTCCAGGACGAGAAGCGGATCAAGGCGGTGACGGTGTGCTTCTCGGACCTCGAGGGCCGGCTGCACATGCTGGACTACGACAAGAAGTTCCTCCTCAAGAGCGCGGACAACCTGACCTTCGACGGCTCGTCGATCCGCGGGTTCACGGTGCAGCAGGAGTCGGACCTGCGGCTGGGGATCGACTGGGCGGCCTTCTACTGGATGCCGGCGGACATCTTCGGGCCGGGGAAGGTGCTGGTCTTCGCGGACGTGCTCGAGCGCGACGGCTCGCCGTACTCGGGGGACCTGCGGGGCCGGCTGAAGCGCTTCTGCGCGGACCTCTACGCGAAGGACGAGACCATCTGCTACGCGGCGCCGGAGATCGAAGGCTTCCTCTTCCAGGGCCGTGACGCCGAGCGCCACTACAACGAGACGAACAAGTTCGAGTTCATCTCCATCGGCGGCTACTACCACTCGCTGCCGGGCGACCCTTTGCGCGTGTTCATCGACCGGGCGGCGGAAGCGCAGCGGGCGATGGGCTTCCAGAACGAGAAGGACCACCCGGAGGTCGCGCCGTCCCAGTTCGAGATGAACTTCTCGTACACCGAGGCGGTGGTCGCGGCCGATCAGGTGCTCCTCTACAAGCTGCTCTGCCGTCAGGTGGCGGCGCAGCTCGGGCTGACCGCGTCGTTCCTCCCCAAGCCGGTGGCGGGGCTGAGCGGAAGCGGCATGCACACCAACCTCTCGCTCTCGCGGGGCGGCCGGAACCTCTTCCACGACGCGCGAGGACAGGACGGCCTCTCGCAGACCGGGTGGGACTTCATCGATCGGATCCTCAACTCGGCCAACGACCTCTGCCTCATCCTCAACCCGAGCGTGAACGCCTACCGCCGGCTGGATCCGCACTTCGAGGCGCCGAACCAGATCAAGGCCTCGGCGAACAACCGGCAGGCGATGGTCCGCATCCCGTTGGGCAACGAGCGCGCGGCGCGGATCGAGGTCCGCTCGGTGGCGCCGGACGCGAACCCGTACCTGGTGACGTACACGCTGCTGCGGACCGGGCTCGACGGGCCGCAGTCGCAGGAGGAGGCGGAGACCAAGCGCACCCGCACGCGCTTCCTGCCGGACAACATCCAGGACGCGATCCGCATCTTCAAGAGCAGCCAGTACATGGCGTCGCTGCTGGGCGAGCACACGCAGGGCAAGTACGCCGAGCTCAAGCAGGCCTCGGCCGAGCGGTGCCCGAAGCTGCTGGGCAACCTGGTGAAGCCGGCGGAGATCCAGTTCCACCACGAGGTCACCAACCAGATGTTGTGGAACATGTTCTAGTGACCGGGTGATCCCCGCACTGATCGTGTCGGCTCTCGTCGCCGCGTCTCCCTCCGCGAGGGGGCCGCGGGACGCACGGACCCCTCGTCCTCTTCTGGGACGCAGGTGAAGGCGGCCTCGGCGCGAAGGACGGCGCGTGGGTGCTGGGCGAGATGCGTTCGGCGACCACGGCCGCGCCGTCGCCCTGACGACCCAGCTACGATACGGCCCGTACATCCGCCGCCGGGCCACCCTCTCTGACCTGTACGGGACGACACCTCGCCCCGCGGCGAACGGCACCTGACGTCCCGCCGGATCGTCGAAGGGGGCAGGTGCCCTGCGCACGCCGGTCCCGCACGCTCCGCCGCAACCCCTGCAGGAGGAGCGTTTCACATGGTCACGCTGGAAGATGCGCGCCGGGTCATCGCGGCGGCGGAGAAGAAGGCGAAGGAGATCGGGCAGCCGATGAACATCGCGGTGGCGGACGGGGGCGGGAACCTCGTCTCCCACGTGCGGATGGACGGCGCGTGGCTGGGCAGCGTGGACATCTCGATCAAGAAGGCGTTCACCGCCCGTGCGTTCGACATCACGACGAAGGACCTCGCCACCCAGTCGCAGAGCGGCGGGCAGTTCTTCGGCATCCACGCCTCGAACGACGGGCGGGTGATGATCTTCGCCGGCGGGATCCCGCTGAAGCGGAACGGCAAGGTGGTGGGCGCGGTGGGCGTCTCCGGCGGCAGCGGGGAGCAGGACCACCAGGTGGCGCAGGCGGGCGCCGAGTCCTTCTAGCTCCGGGGGTCGACACCACCATGGCGAACTCGAACGGCAACAAGAACCGCGGCGTCGTCTACCTGGGCCCCAACAAGGTGGAGGTGCAGGACATCCCCTTCCCGAAGCTGGAGAACCCGCGGGGGAAGAAGATCGAGCACGGGGTCATCCTCAAGGTGCTCTGCACCAACATCTGCGGCTCGGATCAGCACATGGTCCGCGGCCGCACCACCGCGGAGAAGGGCCTGGTGCTCGGGCACGAGATCACCGGTGAGGTGATCGAGAAGGGGAGCGACGTCGAGTTCCTGCAGAAGGGCGACATCGCCACGGTCCCGTTCAACGTCGCCTGCGGTCGGTGCCGCAACTGCCGCATCGGCGAGACCGGCGTGTGCCTCAACGTGAACCCGTCGCGGCCCGGTGGCGCGTACGGCTACGTGGACATGGGCGGCTGGATCGGCGGACAGGCGCAGTACGTGATGGTGCCCTACGCGGACTTCAACCTCATCCCGTACAAGGACAAGGCGCAGGCGAGGGAGAAGCTGCTCGACCTGACCATGCTCTCGGACATCCTCCCCACCGGCTTCCACGGGGCCTACACCGCCGGCGTGCGGCCGGGGACCACCGTGTACGTCGCCGGTGCGGGACCTGTGGGGCTGGCGGCGGCGGCCTCGGCGCGGCTGCTGGGCGCGGCGGTGGTGATGATCGGGGACATGAAGAAGGAGCGGCTCGACCACGCGAAGTCGCAGGGCTTCGTCCCCATCGATCTCACCCAGAGCGACAAGCTGGAGGAGCTGATCGAGGCCGCGATCGGCGTGCCCGAGGTGGACGCCAGCGTGGACGCGGTGGGCTTCGAGGCGCACGGGCACGGCGAGGACTCGAAGACGGAGCAGCCGGCGGTGGTGCTCAACTCGCTGATGGGGATCACGCGGACGGCCGGCGGGATCGGCATCCCCGGCCTCTACGTGACGGCGGATCCGGGGGCATCCGAGGAGTCCGCGCGCGAGGGCAACCTGAAGCTGCGCTTCGGCCTCGGCTGGGCGAAGTCGCACCGCTTCTACACGGGCCAGACGCCGGTGCTGCGCTACTTCGAGTCGTTGATGCAGGCGGTGCTGCGCGATCGCATCTCCATCTCCAAGATCGTGAACGCCACGCCCATCCCCCTGGAGGAGGCGCCGCGCGGGTACGCCGAGTTCGACAAGGGTGCGCCGCTCAAGTTCGTGCTCGACCCGCACGGAACCTTCCGGAAGTAGCGACCGGGCAGGGAGGAGGTGGCCTGTGCCCTCCTCCCTGTGACCGGCGCAGGTGCACACCTCAAGGGACATGACCCCCATCGAGACGCGCCTGCCCGAGCTCAACGGTCCCGGCTGGGAGGAGTGGTGCTCCACCCTTCATCTCTGGACGCAGCTTCTGGGGAAGATCCGCCTCGGTCTCGAACCGATGATGAACCACTGGTGGCAGGTGCCGCTCTACGTGACCGCGCGCGGCCTCACCACCTCCCCCATGCGCGCCGGCGACCGCTTCTTCGAGCTTCACCTCGATCTGCACTCGAGCGACCTGCAGGTCCTCTCCGCCGACGGAGAGAGCGAGCGCCTGCACCTGCCGAACGAGAGCACCCTCGCATCCTTCTACGCCCAACTGTTCGCGGCGCTCCGCCGGCTCGGCGTGGATTCGGAGGTGAAGGTCCACCCGCGCGCGGTGGAGATTCCCCAGACGATCCACCTCGACAGCGACACCCGGCTGCGGCCGTGGAACCCGGAGTGGGGGAAGCGCTTCTTCACCGCGCTCGTGCACGCGGACCGCTGGCTCAAGGACTTCCGGTCGCCCTTCACCGGCAAGGCCAGTCCGGTGCACTTCTTCTGGGGCAGCTTCGATCACGCGGTGTCGCGCTTCTCCGGAAGGCGCGCGCCGAAGCACCCGGGCGGCATGCCCAACTGTCCCGACTGGGTGATGCACGAAGCCTACGCCGACGAGCTGAGCGCGGCCGGCTTCTGGCCCGGGGGCAAGAGCTCGCCGGCGCTCTTCTACTCGTATGCCTGGCCGGAGCCGGACGGCTTCGCGGAGGCGAAGATCCTCCCCCGCGAGGCGCGCTGGGACGAGGACCTCGGGGAGTTCGTCCTCTACTGGGACGACGTGCGCCGGTCGAAGGATCCGGACGCCACCGTGCGCGCCTTCCTGCAGTCCACCTACGAGGCGGCGGCCAATTGTGGACGCTGGGATCGCGCCGCGCTCGAGCGCCCACTGGACCTTCAGTTCCCCACGGAGAACCCCCATGAACGACACGTGTGACGAGCTCGATCAGGCGGCCCAGCGCGATCCGGTGACGCCGAGCAGCCACGGGTGCAAGGAGTGCCTGGAGACCGGCGACCGCTGGGTGCACCTGAGGCTGTGCCTGACCTGCGGTCACGTGGGCTGCTGCGACAGCTCGCCGAACCGGCACGCGACCCGTCACGCCAACGCGGCCGAACACCCGGTCATCCGCAGCTTCGAGCCGGGAGAAGAGTGGGCGTACTGCTACCCGCACGAGGTGTTCGCCAGGTCCTTCCCTGCGAAGTCCCGCGAGGAGATCGCCGAGGCGCACTACGCCCCGCCCGGGTGAGCCCTACCCGTCCCGGACCGCGGTGAGCAGCAGCTCGTACTTGCCGGT
>CAZCWA010000350.1:0-5870 GCA_964502265.1 uncultured Myxococcaceae bacterium
GTCATCCGGGAGCTGCTCCGCGAGCTCTCCCGGCAGGGCGTGACGCTGCTGCTCACCACGCACGTGCTGGAGATCGCCGAGCGACTCGCCACGCACGCCGGGGTGATCAAGGAGGGCCGGATGGTCGACCAGGGCCCGGTCCGGGAGCTCTGCGAGCGCCACCACGCGCCCTCCCTCGAGCGGGTGTTCGAGACGCTGGTGCAGGTGCCGGCGGCCCGGAACGCCCGCCTCGGCTTCTACGGCGGGGTCCGCCCTCTCGCAGCGGACGCCCCCTCCAGCGGGTCCGGGGGCAACGACGAGCACGCCGTAGAGCACGCGAAAGACCGCCGCCGGGAGTCTGCGTGAGCCCCTCCCCGCCGGGGTTCTTCCGGCACCTCTGGCTGCTCTGGGGCCTGCGGATCCGGATCGGGATGAACGCGGGGCCCCGGAGGAGTCGTGCGCTCGCCATCGCGGCGTTCGCAGCGTCCAGCGCGCCGGGCCTGGTGCTCGGGGTGGGCTTCTACAACCTGCTGCGCTGGCAGCCGGTGGCCGAGTCCTTCATGTGGAGCGCCTTCTTCCTCGGGCTGCTCTGCTTCGTCACCGCGCTGACCTGGACGCTCTGGCCGCTGCTCTCCGCGGGGGTGGACGACCACAGCGAGCTCTCCCGCTTCTCGGCCTTCCCCATCTCCGCCTTCCGGCTGCTGGTCGCCTCCACCATCGCCAGCCTCTTCGAGCCCCGCGCCTTCGTCTTCTACGCGCCGGTGGTGGGCGCAGCGCTCGGGTTCCTCTCGCAGCGGCCGCCCGTCTCATGGCCGGCGGCGCTGGTGCTCTTCGCGCTCTACGCGGTGATGAACGCGGCGTGGAGCCGGCTCGGGCTGCACCTGGTGCTCAACGTGCTCCGGCAGAAGCGCAGCGCGGAGATGATCGGCGGCTTCTTCCTCCTCTTCCTCATCGGCGCGTCCTTCATCCCGCCCATCAACACGGACTGGCTCACCGAGGTCGGCGGTGGCCTGCAGGCGGTGGACTCGACGATGATCGCCGACGCCGCGCTGGCGCTCTCGCGGGTGCCGCCCGGGTTCTTCGGCGTGGGGCTGATGCGGCTCGCCAGCGGCAACCTCGCCGGCGCCGCCCTCTCCGCCGCAGGGATGATCTTCTTCACCCTCCTCCCCCTGTACGCCGCGTGGCGGATGCTGGTGCGCTTCCACGATCAGTCCGGCCGCGCGGGCCCTCCCCTCCCCGCCCAGGGCGACCGCAACCCGTTCGCGCGCTCGGGCTCGCGCTTCCACACGCTGGTCGTCCGCGAGGCGCTCGACCTCTGGCGCAACCCGAAGGCGCGGCTTCTGGCCTCGGTGCCGTTCCTGCTCGCCATCCTCCTCAAGCTGATCAGCGGCCGCGCGCTGTTCGTGCACCTGCTCGGCGATGCGGCGGACGCGTGGCTGATGGGCGCGCTCTGCCTCTACGGCTGCATCGTCATCTCCTCCACCTTCTCGCAGAACACGTTCGCCTATGACGGCCAGGGCTTCAGCGTGTTCCTCGCCGCGCCGATGGAGTTGGGGGACGTGATGCGCGCCAAGAACCTCGTCCACGGCGCGGCGGGCGTGGGCCTCGGGCTGCTGGCGAGCGTCTTCTACGTCGTCTACTTCCGCGCCGGCTCCTTCCTCTCGTGGGCCTGCGCGGTCGCCGCGGTGGGCGTGATGGTGCCGGTGCTGCTCGCGGCGGGGAACCTGCTCTCGGTGTTCTTCCCGGTGAAGTTCCACGCTTCGCTCAAGCGGCGCGACAAGCTGCCCTTCGCCGCGTCGATGCTCGGCGTGGTGGCCGCCGCGTTCGGCGCCTTCCCCTTCTCGCTCGCGCTCCGCCTCAACGGCCGCGAGCCCCCGGACGTTCGCAGCCTGCTCATCCTGCTCATCTCGGTGGTCGCCGCGTTCGCGCTCTACCGGGCGATGCGGCCGCTCTCGCTCTCGCTGCTCGACAGGCGCCGCGAGCTCATCCTGCGCGCGGTGACCCGCGACTGACGTGACGACACACCCGGCCTACGCGCGATCCGGCTCCATCCGGAAGCGGCAGAACTTCTTCCCCAGCACGTAGCCGCGGCCCACGAAGGTCCCATCGTCGAGCAGGTCGAGCTCGTCCTCCACCGGCAGCAGGCGGTAGCGCAGCCGCGTCCCCTCGACCTTGAACGGCGCCACCGGGATGGGCCCGATCATCGTCCAGCCCCTGTCGCCCTTGATCCGCTTGTGGATGCCGAAGGGCGGCAACAGCCCCGACTCCCGACGCACCTTCCACGCTCCATCGAGTCGATCCATGCCCTTAGGATGCGCACCGCGCGACAATCTGCACCGCAGGGTGATGGCCGGGCGCCGGGCGGGCGTGCTCCCGAACTTGCACAAACCCTCCGTCGTCCATACAGCCGGCTCACCATGACCTCCGCCGCACCGCCCATCGATCCCGCCCGCCGCGAGGCCGCCCGCCGGGCGCTGGCGCTCGACGACGAGGCGCTGGCGAAGGAGTGCGAGGAGTCCTTCTTCATCGCCTCGGGGCCGGGCGGCCAGCACCGCAACAAGACCGAGTCCGGCGTCCGGCTCTCGCACCCGCCCACCGGGGTCACCGTCACCGCCACCGAACGGCGCAGCCAGGCGCAGAACCGCGGCATGGCGATGCTCCGCCTGCGCACGGAGCTGAAGGCGCTCACCGTGGTGCCGAAGAAGCGCCGCCCCACCCGGCCCACGCTCGGCTCGAAGAAGCGCCGGCTCGAGGCGAAGCGGAAGCAGGGCGAGAAGAAGGCGCTGCGCGGCCGCCTCGACTGACCGCGAACGCAACGGCGCCCCTAACGGCCGAAGATGATCCGCTCGCTGCGCAGCAGCCGCGCACAGGCCCACAGGCAGAGCGCAGTCGGCGCCGCCAGGCCGACCAGCGAGAGGATCCACGCCACCGCCGGCAGGCCCTCACCGGCCAGCACCCCGTCCACCAGCACGTGCTGCCCGAGCACCGGGACGAGCGACATCCACAACTGTCCCTCCATCGGCGCGAAGGTGCTGATCATCCCCGGGATGACGGGGATGAAGAGGAGCAGCGAGAGGTAGGTCTGGGCCTCCTTGAACGAGCGCGCGTAGGTGGCGACGAGCATCTGCACCGCGGAGGCGAAGAAGGTGAGCGGGAGCACCACCGCGGCAATGCCCAGGGCCTCGGGGACGCCGAGCGTGGGCTTCACGCCCAGCACCTCCAGCGGCACCCGCCCCATGGCGACGATGAAGCCGGTGAGCGTGAGCGCCACCACCAGGCACGCGACGACCACCGTGCTCAGCCACTTGCCGCCCACCACCGCGCCGCGCTCCACCGGGTTGACCAGCAGGGGCTCCAGCGATCCGCGCTCGCGCTCTCCCGCCGTCGCGTCGATGGCCACATTCATCCCGCCGACGAACGCAGCCATCACCAGGAACAGCGGGATGACGTTGAGCAGCATCGCCGCGAGCTTCTCCGGCGTGGCGAGATCCATCTCCTCCACCGCGAGGGGCCGGGCCAACTCCGGGCTCACCCCGCGAGCGATGAGGCGCTGCGAGCCGACCATTCCGCCGTAGGACTCGAGCAGCAGCCGCGCGCGCCGGACCTTGCCGCCGGACGATCTGCGCGACTGATCCGCCATCAGCACGACCTCTGCAGGCCGGCCCTCCGTCCACCTCTGCGCGTGGTCCTCACCGAGGACGATCGCCGCGTCGAGCTCGCCCTCTCGGACCTTGTCCTCGTGGTCGCCCTTCGTCTCCACCAGCTCCACGCCGTGCCGCTGGAAGAAGGCGAGGAGGTTTGGCGCCTGCTCCGCGTTCACCACCGTCACCCGGACGGCCTTCCCGGAGTCCGCCCAGCCCGCCATCACGGTCATCATCAGGGCGAAGATCGCCGGCCCGAAGAGCGGGAAGAGCAGCGCCGACCCGACGCTCCGGCTGTCCCGCGCATGATCGACGAGCTCCTTGGAGAGGACCGCACGCAGCGCGCGCCACAGCGAGGCCGGGCTCATCGAATGCCCCCTTCCGGCGCGGGTCCTTCGATCCCGACGAGGTGCACGAACGCGTCCTCCAGGCCCTGCAGCCCGGTCTGCGCCAGCAGCTCATCCGGCGTCCCGTCCGCCACCACCCGCCCGTGGGCGATGACCACGATCCGATCGCAGAGCGCGGAGACCTCCTGCATCACGTGGCTGGAGAAGAGGACGCACACGCCCTGCTCGCGCAGCCTCCGGATGACGGTGCGCATCGAGCGGGTGGCCATCACGTCCAGGCCGTTGGTCGGCTCGTCGAGGATCACGTTCTGCGGCGCGTGGATCAGCGCGCGGGCGATGGCGACCTTCATCCGCTCGCCCTGGCTGAAGCCCTCGGTGCGGCGGTTCCACAGCTCGCCCAGCTCCAGCAGCTCTCGCACCGCACCCAGCCGCTCCTCGAGCGCCTTGCCCTCCAACCCGTGCAGCCTGCCGAAGTACGCGGCGTGCTCCTTCACCGTCAGCCTCGGGTAGAGCCCGCGCGCATCCGGCAGCACGCCCAGCCGCGCGCGCGCCTTCATCGGCTCCCGCGCCACGTCGATCCCGTCCACCATCGCCGTCCCGCGGTCCGGCTGGATGAGGCTGTAGAGCATCCGCAACGACGTCGTCTTGCCCGCGCCGTTGGGCCCGAGCAGCCCGGTCACCTGGCCGTCCTCGGCGCGGAAGGTCACGTCCTCCACCGCCACGCGGTCACCGAAGCGTTTGTGCAAGCCCTGCACGGAGATCATGGCGGCGGCCCCGCGAAGTTGACGAAGAACGGCGGGCGGGTGACCTCGTCGCAGGTCTCGGTGAGGTTCTGCACCGTGCCCTCCTCGAGGAAGCGCTCCATCATCCGCCGCACGCACGCGCTGCCCAGGGTCCCGTGGCCCGTCGCCGGCAGCACCACGTGCTTCGAGTTGGGAAGGTGCTTCGCCGCCTCCTCGCCCCAGCGCGGCGGGGTCACCGGATCCAACTCGCCGGAGAGCAGCAGCACTGGAACCTCCGAACGCACGGGCTCCCGGAAGCCCTCCGGCAACGGACCCTGCGGCCAGATGCGACAGGAGCGCAGCACGTCCACCGCGAAGCCCGGGCCGACGAAGGTGCCCTCGGACGCCCGGCGGATCTCGGCTTCGTCGAGGAACGGCGCGTCCTCGGTGCAGACCACGCTGAGGAACATCCCCACCGCGAGGTCCTTCGAGAAGCCGCTGGTGACGAGCTCGCTCTGCGCGAGGAAGGGGCGGAAGTCGCCGTTCGATGCACGGTCGATGGTCAGCGGCACCAGCGAGGTGGCCTCGGGCTGGTAGAGCACCGCGCGGAGGATGCGGGTGAACGCGTCGCGGGTGACCTCCACGCGCTCCCGCTCTCCGGTGACCGGGTTGGGCGCCTCCACGCGCGCGGGCGCCTCGCCGAGCGATGCGAGCAGCGCGTCGAACCGCTCCTTCAACGACGGCCACGCCTTGCGGCATGCCTCGGAAGACTCGCAGTTCTCGAAGAGGAGCTGCAGCGCGCGGTCCGCATCTGCGGCCACGTCCTTCGGCAGCACCAGTGACATCGGCGCGAGCCCGTCGAGGATCGCCACCCGCACCCGCTCGGGATGCCGGCGCAGGTACACGAGGCCCGCGCGGGTACCGTAGCTGCCGCCCCAGAGGTTCACCTGCTCGTAGCCCAGCGCGGCGCGGATCTCGTCGAGGTCGTCCATCGCCGGCGAGGTGCCGTAGTGGCGCAGGTCGTGATCCTTCGAGAGCGCGTCCGCGCAGGTCCGCACCGCCTCCTCGTCCAGCTCGGCGCGCAGCCGCTCGTTCAACGTCGCCTGCTCCGGCTCGAGCTCGCACTGCAACGGCGCGCTCAGCCCGGTCCCGCGCTGGTCCACGAAGACGATGTCCCGCCG
>CAZCWA010000351.1:0-5832 GCA_964502265.1 uncultured Myxococcaceae bacterium
AGAGCGCCCAGCTCGCGCAGTACCTCGAGACCTTCGCCGCCCAGCTCGTGCGCGATCGCGAGGAGCTCGCCCGCGAGGTCGGCGGGCTGCGCAAGAACGTCGAGCACATCCACTCGGTGGTGACCACGCAGCAGGCCTTCTCCAAGGCAGTCGGCGTGAGCGAGAACGTGATGCCCCGGGTGGTGATCGAAGAAGCCCTCACCCTCCACGCCGGCTCGCGGGAGCGCCACCGCATCGGCCTCGTGGTGGAGCACGAGGAGCTGCCCGAGGTGCTGATCGACCGTCACAAGGTGCTGCAGATCCTCGTGAACCTCATCCGCAATGCCGTCGACGCGCTGAAGGTCGTGAACGCGACCCACCGCCGGCTGCAGGTGCGCACGGCGCGTGAGGGCGACCTGCTCGTCTTCGAGGTGGGCGACAACGGGGTGGGCATCTCGCCCGACCACCTCGTGCGCATTTTCCAGCACGGGTTCACCACCAAGGACGACGGCCACGGCTTCGGGCTGCATGCCTCCTCCTGTCTCGCGGTGGAGATGCACGGAACGCTGACCTGCCGGAGCGAAGGACTGGGCAAGGGCAGCACCTTCCGCCTCGCCCTCCCGCTGCGTCTCGCGGGCCAGGGCGAGCCTCCCAATCGCTCCGCGTCCTGAAGCGCTTCCTCAGCCGGGCATCGACGAGAGCGGTCCGAGCGGGGACGCCGCCATCGCCACCACCGCGTAGCGGGCTGCCTTGCCGAGGGTGACGAAGGCGAAGAACGGCGCCCAGCCCACGCGCGCAAGTCCCCCCGCCGCCACCAGCGGATCTCCCACGATCGGCACCCACGAAAGGAGCAACGCCGGTGCGCCATAGCGCCGGACCTTCGCCAGCGCCCGCTCCACCCGCGCCCGATCCCGGTTCGTCTTCCGCGCGAGAAATCGCTCCACGCGCTCGCCGCCGGGCCCCGCGATCCTCCTCGTCAGCCAGAAGATCGTCATCGCCCCGAGCAGGTTTCCCACCGTCGCCACCGCCGCCGCGAGCACCGGCGCGTGTCCCAGCGCGATCGCCCCTACCAGCGCCGCCTCCGACGGCAGCGGCACCACCGAGCCTGCGAGGAACGAGACGACGAACAGGCCCCACAACCCATGCGCGAGCCAGAAGGATTCGCCCATCGAGGGAGAGCCTCAGACCACGCGCGTCACCAGCACGCGCTCCTCGGTGAGGTCTTCCATGGCGAAGCGCACGCCCTCGCGCCCCAGCCCGCTGGCCTTCACCCCACCGTAGGGATGGTTGTCGCTGCGGAAGGTCGGGTAGTCGTTGATCACCACCCCGCCCACCTCCAGCCGGTGGAAGGCCCGCCGCACCCGCCCGAGGTCCCGCGTGAACACGCCCGCCTGCAGCCCATAGGCGCTGTCGTTCACCCGCTCCAGCGCGCCATCGAAGTCGTCGTACGGCTCCACCACCATCACCGGCCCGAAGACCTCCTCCTTCGCCACCCGCGCATCCTTCGGCGCGCCGGTGAGGATGACCGGCTCGAGCAGCGTCCCCTTCCGCGTCCCCGCCAGCGCCACGCCCGCGCCGGCGGTCACCGCCTCCTGCACCCACGCCTCGATCCGCACCGCCGCGCGGTCGTCGATCACCGGGCCCACCACGGTCTGCGCGTCCGATGGGTCGCCCACCTTCAGCGCCCGGGCCTTCTGCACCAGCCGCTCGAGGAATGGCTCGTACACTGCGCGCGCCACGAACACGCGCTGCACCTTGATGCACACCTGGCCGGCGTAGCTGAACCCGCCGATGGCGCAGCGCTCCGCCGCGAAGTCCAGCGACGCGTCCTCGCACACCACCACCGCCGCGTTCCCGCCGAGCTCCAGCACCACCTTCCCCGGCGCCTTCGCCTTGAGGTGCCAGCCCACCTGCGCGCTGCCGGTGAAGGAGAGGACCCGCACCCGCGCGTCGGTGGCCAGCGCCTCCGCCCGCTCGTTCGAACAGGGCAGCACCTGCATCGCAGCGGGGTCCGCGCCCGCCTCCAGCGCGATCTCGCCGAGAAGGAGCTGCGCGGAGGGCGCCTGCGGCGGCGGCTTGACGATGATCGGCGCGCCCACCGCCAGCGCCGGCGCCACCTTGTGCGCGCCGAGGTTGAGCGGGAAGTTGAAGGGCACGATCCCCACCACCACGCCGGCAGGGAAGCGCTTCGTCTCGCACTCGTAGCCCACCGCCGCGGCGTTGAGGTCCGCCGGCAGGGTGCGCCCGCCAAAGGAGGAGAGCTCCGAGGCCGCGAGCGTGAAGGTCTCGATCGCCCGCGCCACCTCCGTCTCCGCCGCGCGCCGGGGCTTGCCGCCCTCGTGGACGATCGACTCCACCAGCGCCGCGTGGCGATCCGGGTGCCGGAGCAACTCCACCATCCGGAAGAGCACCGCCCTGCGCTCGTAGGTGGGACGCTCGCCGACCCTCACCCGCGACGCCCAGGCGAAGGCGAGCGCGCGCTCCACCTGCTCTTCGGAAGCCTGCGCCACCGAGGCGACCACCCGCCCGTCCCACGGCGCGTGCACTTGCGCCGTAGACTCGCCCTCCTCCCACCGGCCCTCGACCAGCAGCTTGCGGCGGATCATCGGCAGCGTGGCTCCGGGCTAGGGGTTCTGCGGATCCGGCATGGAGACGCTGATGCCGCGCTTGGGCGCCTGGGCATCGCTCAGCTTGATCTCGGCGACCTGCGACCCGGACTCGAAGCAGCCCCAGGCGATCCGCTTGCCCTGCGGAAGCTGCGTCGAGGACGACTTCCGCTGGGTCCACATCTCGGTCCAGATGATGAAGTCGGCCCCGGTGCTGATCTTCATCAGGGGGACCGTGACCTGCGTCCCGCCCGGCAGCGCGCTCTGCAGGGAGGTCACGTCGTAGGCCTGCAGGTTGTACTTCTGCGTCCGCTCGATCTGGTCCGCATCCTCAGGCGCGTGCGACGCCGCGTCCTGCGCCAGCCGCGCACACGTGACCGGCTCACCGTTGACGTCCACCTTCTTCACGAACCGCGTGTTCACGCCCTGGATGCTGCTCTGCAGCCCGTTCCAGCCGTTCTTCGCCGCGAAGTTGAGCTCCACTTGTCCCTCCGGCCGGACGCACTTCGTCTGGATGCAGAGGGGGATGGGCTCCCGGACGTAGTCGCGATAGTGCATCTCGTCCCGCGCGAGGCAATCCGCCTGCACCGCGCACTCGGGCGGCGTCTGGCAGACGGCCGCGTCGGCGCATGCCGGATCGTCACAGTCGGTCAGCGAGTTGCGATCGTCGTCCACGCCGTTGTCACAGATCTCGGCGCCCGGCTTCTTGCCGCCGTCATCGGGTCCGCAGCCGGCCACGCCGAGCGAGCCGACGAGGAGCGCAGAGACGAACATCGAGAGGTGAAGGAAGTTTCGACGGTACGAGGCCAAGGCGTATCTCCCGCGGGCCCCCCGGGGCACACGCGGCGCGCAGGGTAGCCGTTCCCTCGCCTGCGATCCATGCCGCAGACCGGCCTGTCGGACGGGCTACGGCGCCCCGCCCGGACACTTGCCCACGCACTGGAAGTCGGTGGGCATGCAGACGTACTGCGCCCCGCCACCGAGCGACCGGCAGGCGAAGCCCTGCGGACACTCCTGGCCTGCGCCGCAGAACTCCGAGCAGTAGCTCTTCCCGTCACCGCCCACGCTGGTCTCGAAGAGCACGCACAGCCCGTCGCGAACCGCGCCCCCCGGCTGCGTCTGGCGGCACTCGGGCGAGGAGGTGCACGGCCTGCAATAGGGGTACACCTCAGTGGCCGGCTGGCAGGCGCTGGTCGCTCCGTCGCAGAGCTCGCACGTCTGGCACACCGGCGTCGCCTGGCAGGTGCGGACGTCCTGCACCACCGGCCCCTCGCACTGGCCTGTCGTCGCGTTGCACCGCTGGTCGAGCGCGCAGTGGACGTTGCTGGTGCACCCGGTCTCGCACCGGTTGCGGCCATCGCTGCCCTCGCGGCAGACCGCGCCCGGCGGGCACTGCTCGTTCGCCTGGCACGAGGCGATGCACTCGCCCTCCGTCTGCCCGGAGACGAGCCTGCAGACCTTGTTCAACGGGCACTGCGCATCGTCCGAGCACACCGAGGCCGGCTCGCACACGCGGTTCACGCAGCGCAGGTTCTCCTCGCCGCAGTCCGAGTCCTGGGTGCACTGGGCCACGCAGATCTTGTGGCGCGGATCGCAGGCGGTCCCGAACGGGCACACCTGTTGGATCGCCACGCACTGGCCGCGCCCGAGGTCGCACTTCTGGTCCCCCGCCCCTTCGCAGTCCGCGTTGGAGGCGCAGGTCTTGAGCGAGTCCGGGGTGCATCCCTTGAAGTTCTCGCAGGTCACGGCCTCGCCCGGCGCGAAGGGATTGGGCGCAGGCCAGCACTGCTTCGTCCCGCCCCGGTCCTGACAGGTCGCGCCGCGCGGACAGTCCCCGTCGCCGTTGCACGCCTGGGCACAGAACTTCGCGCTCCCCAGCGAAGGCTCGGCCACGCAGAGATCGCCCTCACCGCCGCACTGGTTGTCCGCGGTGCACGGCTGGCAGAAGCTCTTCTTCGCCCGGCAGGCCCGGATGTTGGAGTCGCAGTACCCCGTGTCCGGGCAGTCGAAGTCCCCGCGGCAGCCGGAGATCTCGGTCACGCACAGGCCCGTGTAGTTGTTGCAGTAGCGCACCGGGGCCGCGGGGTCCGGGCTCCTGCACGACTCATCCGAAAGGCAGATGCACTGCCGCCGCACCGTGTCGCACCGGAGGTCCCCGCACTCGGCGTCCACGCTGCACGAGCGGCCAACGAAGTCCACCGCCACGCCCCCATCGCTTCGGGGGCGGTTGTCGCTGGGCGTACACCCGGCCCAGAGCGCGAAGAAGGCGAGCGGAACGACGGTGAGGGCGCTGCGGGCGAGGACGCGCTGCATGCGAAGACGCCTCCGTGGTAGCCGGCCGTCTTAGCAAGCTGCCGCTCGCACGGTCAACGAGCGGACATCCGGCAGGCCCTGCGCAACGGGCCTCACGGGCATCACGGCGTCAGAGGCACTCCTCGCGCAGCGCCACCGTGCACCGGCCATCGCGGCAGATGGGGTAGCCGCAGCCGCACTCGGTCATCTGGGAAGGACAGCTCCCCGAGCACACCGCGCTCGAGCAGTCCGGCCCGTCGAGCTGGTGCACCGCGCGGGTGCCCTGGCCGCAGCAGGCGCTGGGGACGCAGTCCGAGTCGTCGTAGCAGACCCGTCCGGGGAGCGGACCGCCGCTGCCGTTGCCGAACGGATCCTCGTCGAACGGACCGCAGGCGGAGGCGAAGGTCATCAACACGACGGCGACCCCGAGCGCGAGGCCCGCTCCCGAAAGGTTGGCGCCCCGCTCCCATCGTCTGCCCCACATGACGACCTCCGGTCCTCTCCGGCAGGTGCCCCTACCGGTTCATCGAGCCGAGGAATTCGGCGTTCGATTTGGTCGGACGCATGTGCTTGAGCACGAATTCCATCGCATCGATCGGCGTGAACGGGTGCAGCACCTGCCGCAGCGCGGTGATGCGGATGAGGTCCTCGGGCGGCAAGAGCAGCTCCTCCTTCCGCGTGCCGGACTTGTTGATGTCCAACGTCGGGAAGATGCGCTTCTCCATCAGCTTCCGGTCGAGCACGATCTCCGAGTTACCGGTGCCCTTGAACTCCTCGAAGATCACCTCGTCCATGCGCGAGCCGGTGTCGATCAGCGCGGTGCCGATGATGGTGAGCGACCCGCCCTCTTCGATGTTCCGCGCCGCACCGTAGAAGCGCTTCGGCTTGTGCAGCGCGTTCGAGTCCACGCCGCCGGAGAGGATCTTCCCGGAGGGCGGCACCACCGTGTTGTAGG
>CAZCWA010000352.1:0-5831 GCA_964502265.1 uncultured Myxococcaceae bacterium
TCGTTCATGTCCCGGATGTTCTGCTCGAGGATCAGCTCGGGGTCCTCGATCGAGGTGACGAAGAACCCGAAGAAGCTGCGCATCGCCCTTCTGAACCTGTTCCACATTCCGGAGTCCTCCAGGGGCCAGGCCCCCTCTACGCGAGGGGCCTTCCGTGATTGCCGCGAACGGGGCGGACACTACCGCACGCGACGCAACGTGTCGTTGCCAGACGACGGGAACGCGACCGAGGATCGCACCGCGGGTCAGCGGGCCCGGACGCCGTTCGCGAGTCCAGCGGTCCCGAACGCCACGTCCGGCAGCACGCCCTCGTGGAGCTCGAAGGAGGCCTGGTAGTCGCCTTCGGGAAGGCGCATGAACCAGAAGAGCCGGCCGCCCTCGATCCGCTTCGTGTAGCGCAGGTTCCCGCTGCCGTTCCGGCGCAGGTGCAGCCTCGCCTCCGGCTGACCGGGGAGCGCGTCCGGCAGCAGCGATTCACCCACGAGCAGGGCGCCGCCCACCGCCACCGTGCGGTAGTCGAGGTTCAGGTGCAGAGGCTCCTCGCGCGGCTCGGTCAGATCCGCCACCGCGCCCAGGGGGTGCCGTCCCGTCGCGTGCCAGGGATAGGCGTCCTCGTCGATCTCGAACTCCACGTCGTAGACGTCGCGCGGAAGGCGCAGCCGGAAGTGCCCGTCCACCGTGTGCACCTCCCAGGTGAGGCGCTGCCCGGTCGAGTGCGAGCGGAAGTGCAGACGGCCCACCATGCCCAGCGCGTTGGCCGCGGGCTCACCGTCGATGCGCAACGTCCCCTCGAGGACGTCGGTGACGATGTCGATGGGGAGGGCGATGTCGCGGTCCACGAGCTGCTGCGGCGCGACGATGTGCCAGCCCTGCGGGAGCTCGGGGTGCACCGAGCCATCGAGCAACACCGCGAACATGTACGTGCCGCGCAGCGCGCGCAGGTTGAAGCCCGGCTGTGCGAGCGGCACGCGGTAGTGCGCGAGGAAGCCGGGATCCGTCTGGTTCGGACGCGCCTGGGCGTAGAGGAGCCAGGTGTTGCTCGGCTGCGACGCGACCGGCTCGCCGTCGACCATCAGCACGCCCTCGAGCGCGTGGGTGGGGAAGTTCACGTCCAGCGTGACGTTGCCGTGCTGGAGATCGACCGAGGCGGCGACCTGCTTGTCGTAGAGCGCCGAGGGATAGGCCGGATCCACTGCGTCGAGCAGCGTGACGTCCACCCGGTAGAGCCCGCGCGGCACCAGCGATGCGTAGAAGGAGTCGCCGCCCTCGTGGTGCGTGGACGCCACCACCTCGCCGCCGGTGCTCGGGATGAAGGAGAGCCGGAAGTCCGGACCGTTGGGCAGCCTGTCCGGAAAGGGCCTGCCGTCGAAGGTGAAGTGCCCGGAGACCTCGGCGGCGGGGATGTCCACGTCGAGCGTGCGGTCCCCGTCGAGCCTCGTCCACGGGCCCACCGGGTAGCGGACGAGCTGCGTCTCGCCGAGCGCGCTGTGCGGCACTGAGATGCGGAACTGGTACTCGCCCTCCATCAGACGCACGCCCCAGGCGCCGAGCGTGTTGGTCGCGTACGCCGTCTGTGAGGGCGAACCGTCCGCGTGCAGCGTCACGTCCGGCGGCTGCTGCGAAGAGGGCCACGGCTGCCCGGCGAAGAAGGCGCTGCCGCCCACCTGCCAGGTCCTCACCGTCAGGCTGCGCACGAGGTCCTTGCGCAGGTCCGTGAAGCCGAAGTCCTTCGAGCCGGTGTGCAGCCCGAGCTGCCGTGGGTGGAAGAGCAGCCGGTCGTAGCGGCCCTGCATGAAGCGCACGGCGTACCGGCCGTCCGGCGTGGGCGTGACCTCGAGCCCGCTCTGGTGGGCGAGGTCGTCGACGGTGAGCTGGATGGGCGCGGTGGGCGGCGCCCCGTCCACGCGGACGCTGCCGCTGAGCTCCGCCAGGCCGATGCACAGGTCGCGCACCGACATTCCAGCGGGGAAGCCACCGTCCGGCAGACCTTCGGTGGAGGCGGCCTCGGTCACAGCGGACGCGTGCGCGCCGTCCGGGCAGAGCACGTCGGCAGAGCCCGTCTTGAACACCGTGCCTGCGTCCGGCCACGGCGGGAGGAAGTCGTCGTCCCCCGCGTCGAGGAGCCCTGCGTCCCGCCGACCTCCGCCGCCCGCGTCCCCGGGGTGATCGAGGCCACCGTCCTCGCCGATCACGCCCTGCCCGCACCCGTCACACCCGCCCAACGTCAGGGTGAGCGCGAGCGCCAGCAGGCAGGCGGACGACAGGGAGCGGAAGCGGTGCGACACGGTGCGGCCGAGGATAGCCCAGACGGCTCTGCCCCGCGCGAGAGGCCGTGCGAAGGGAACCCTACGCGACGACCTCGGCGATGCGCTGGGCGTGGGTGCGCGCGGCGGCCATCACCGAGGGCTCGTCCAGGGTGAGCAGCGCGCGGTCCTTCATCACCAGGCGTCCGTCGATGATCACGTCCGTCACGTCGCGCGCCTGCGCCGAGTAGACGATCTGCGAGGGCAGATCCTCTGCGCTGGGTCCCGCGTGCGGTCCGGAGAGCTCCAGCAGGGTCAGGTCCGCCCGCTTGCCCTGCTCCACCGAGCCGATCTCCTTCTCCAGCCCCAGCGCGCGCGCCCCGCCCAGCGTCGCCATCTCCAGCACCTGCATCCCGGTCATGCTGAGCGGACCGCACCGCGGCTTGTGGATCAGCGCCGCCAGCCGCATCTCCACGAACATGTCGAGGTTGTTGTTGCAGGGCGCGCCGTCCGCGCCGAGGCAGAGCGAGACGCCCTCCGCGAGCAGCTCGGGGATCTTGGCGAACCCGCTGGCCAGCTTGAGGTTCGAGCCCGGGCAGTGACAGACGTGCGTGCCGGTCTCCTTCAGCAGCCGCATCTCCTTCGCGGTCAGCCACACGCAGTGCGCCAGCGTGGCGTGCGGCCCGAGCAGCCCGAGGGTGTGGAAGTACTCCACGTTGTCCATCCCGGTGCGCTGGCGGACGAGGTCCACCTCGGTCGGGTTCTCGCTGGCGTGGGTGTGGATGCGCACGCCCTTCTCGCGCGAGAGACGGGCCACCTCGCGCAGAAGCTCCTCGGTGCAGGAGAGGACGAAGCGCGGCGCGAACGCGTAACGCAGCCGGCCCTCGTGCGTGTCGTGCCAGCGATCGATGAGGCGCAGGCTCTCCGCCAGGGACTCGGCCGTCGTCTCGCGCAGGCCGGCGGGCACGCCCTGTCCGGCGTCCATCATCGCCTTGCCGGAGGTGAGCCGGAACCCGGCGTCCCGCGCGCTCTCGAAGAGGGCGTCCGTGTGGCGCACGGTGCCCATGTCCAACGCCGCGGTGGCACCCGAGCGGATGAGCTCCGCCCACGTCAGGTCCGCCGACGCGCGCAGGCTCTCCGGCGTGTGCGCCGCCTCCATGGGCCAGATGCGCTCGCGCAGCCAATCGAGCAGCTCGAGCCCGTCCGCGCGGTTCCGGAAGAGCGTCTGACACGCGTGGAGGTGACCGTGGACGAAGCCGGGCAGGAGCACCTTCCCCTTCGCATCGAGCACCTGCCGCATCGTGCGCCCGGGCTTCAGCGCGCGGCCGATCTTCGCGATGCGGCCGTCCTCCACCAGCACGTCCGCGCCGGTCAGGATCTCGCGCGTGGCGTTCAGGGTGACGACGGTGGCGTTCTGGATGAGGAGGTTCACGGCGGCTCGGGCCTCTAGAGGAAGTCGCGGTTGAAGGCGTGGGGCAGAAGCTCGGCGAGCGTATAGCGTGCCTCCGCGCCGTCGGGGGTTCGGCTTCTGACCTCGGCCTGCGGCCCCAGGAACTCGGCCAGCACCTGGCGGCACATCCCGCACGGAGGACACGGCTCCTTCGAGTTGGCCACCACCGCCACCGCACGGAAGCGCCTCGCGCCCTGGCCCACCGCCGAGCCGATCGCGTGGCGCTCGGCGCAGACGGACAGCCCGTAGGACGAGTTCTCCACGTTGCAGCCCACGAACACCCGCCCGTCCTCCGCGAGCAGCGCGGCGCCGACGGGGAAGTTCGAGTACGGCGCGTACGCCTTCGCCTGCACCTCGCGCGCGGCCTCGAACAGCGCGTCCCAGGGGATCTCGTTGCCCATCGCCATCAGCGGTTTCTCCCGTTCAGGCCGTCGGCGCGCCGGCGGCGATGAGCTCGTCGAGGTACTTCGCGATCGCCAGCTCGCTCTGCACGTCGAGATCGGTGAAGCGGACGTGGAAGGAGATGTCCCCGCCCTCCTCCGAGAGCCGGATGATCTCGCCCTGCGCGCGCAGCTCCTTCGACACGCCCGGCAGCCGGAAGCGCACGTCCACCTGTTTCCCGAGCGGTGGCGTCTTCCCCTTCCAGTGGATGCCGCCGATGGAGAGGTCGCCTTCGCGCTCCTCCCAGTGACCGTCGCTGCCGGCATCCCCGGAAGCTGCGTAGCGGACGAGGAAGGACATCGGATAGCGGGGTGAGTCGCGGCGATCGTCCTGGCGGCGGTCGGTCATGGGGTGCTCCCTAATGCTTCACGGCCGCGAGGGCCGGCAGGAACTCGGTGAGCAGCGCGGCGAACACGTCCTTCACGCGGTTGGCCGTCTCCGCCACCTCTTCGTGTGACAGCGGCTGGTGGCCCATGCCCGCGGCGAGGTTGGTGATGCAGGAGATGCCCACCACCGGCACGCGCATGTGCGCCGCCGCGATGACCTCCGGGACCGTGCTCATGCCCACCGCGTCCGCGCCCAGCGTCCGCAGCATCCGGATCTCCGCCGGCGTCTCGTAGGAGGGCCCCGAGACGATCGCGTAGATGCCCTGGCGGAGGTTCACGCGCTGCCGCATCGCGCAGTCGAGCAGCACGGCGCGCAGGTGCGGGTGGTACGCGGCGGTGAGATCCGGGAAGCGGGGCCCGAGCCTGTCGTCGTTGTGGCCGGTGAGCGCGTTCCAGCCGGAGAGGTTCAGGTGATCGGTGATGATCATCAGATCGCCGGTCGAGAACTCCGTGTTGATCCCGCCCGCGGCGTTGGTGATCACCAGCGAGGAGATTCCCAGCGCACACAGCACGCGGGCCGGATAGGCGACCTGCGCCGGCGAGAAGCCCTCGTAGAAGTGGACGCGCCCCTGCATGGCGACGACGTCCACGCCGCCCACCCTGCCGATCACGAGGCGCCCGGCGTGTCCCGGCACCGAGGAGGTGGGGAAGTGCGGCAGCTCCGCGTAGGGGATGATCACCTTGTCCTCGAAGCGGTCCGCGAACTCGCCGAGCCCGCTGCCGAGGATGATGCCCACCTTCGGGGTCAGTGCACCCGCGCGCTCCCGGATCGCCTTCGTCGTCTGTTGAAGCTGGTCGTACAGTTCCATCGCCGCGCCAGCATATGCCGGTGGGCGGAAGCCGCTAGCTTCGGATCTCGTCCGACTCGAGCCGCAGCAACGACCGCTCCACGCTCGCCGCATACGCGCCGCCGAAGTGATTGAGGTGATTGAGCAGGTGGTAGAGGTTGTAGACCTCGCGCCGGGTCTCGTAGCCGGGCTCTTGCGGCCAGCTCTCTCGGTAGGCGGCGTAGAAGCGATCGGGGAAGGCGCCGAACAGCTCCGTCATCGCCAGGTCCGCGTCCCGGTGACCGACGTACACCGCCGGATCGATGAGCCACGCCCGCCCGTTCGCGCCGGCGAGCTGATTGCCGCTCCAGAGATCGCCGTGGAGGAGCGAAGGCTCAGGCTGCGCCGGGAGGAGTTCGGGGAGCCGCGCCAGGAGCGCGTCCGCCAGCGCCTGCAGGTGCGGCGACCCGTGCCGGCCCTTTCGTGCGCGCGCGAGCTGCGGCTCGAGGCGGAGGTCGCGGAAGAAGACGGCCCAGTCGTCGCG
>CAZCWA010000353.1:0-5804 GCA_964502265.1 uncultured Myxococcaceae bacterium
CAAGGTGCCGGAGGGCACGACGATCGAGACCGTCACCCCGGTGGGCAACTACGCCATCTCGCTGGGCTTCAGCGATGGGCACGGCACCGGGATCTTCACCTGGGAAATGCTGCGCGAGCACACCACGCCCGCCGCGCAATGAGGGCAGGGTTCAGGCGCCGTCCGGCCGCCACGCCGCAGCCTCGTCGGAGAGCATCCAGTCGACCGTGCGCGCCACGCCCTCCGCCAGTGCGATCGAGGGCCGGAAGCCGTAGGCCTGCTGCAGCTCGCGCACGTCCGCCCAGGTGTGGTTGAGCGAGGTGCGCGGCAGGGGGATCTCCTCGCGCTGCGCCGCCCGGCCCAGGCGCGCCTCCACCAGCTCCAGCACGCGCATCAGCGGCGAGGGATTGCCGGTCCCGACGTTGTGCACCGCGAACGGCGGCGCGTCGTTCGCCTCCGGGTCCCCCTCGGGGATCCGCTCCACCGCCCGCGAGAGCACCTCCACCGCGTCGTCGACGTAGACGAAGTCCCGCCGCAGCGCGCCGCCGTCGGGAAGGGGCACCGGCTCGCGCGAGAGCAACGCGCGCGCGAACCGCATCGGCGCCTGCGAGTCGTTTCCCCACGGGCCGTAGAGGGAGAAGAAGCGGAGCACGGTGACCGGCAGGCCGTGCGCGTGGGCGAAGGCGTGGGCGAAGAGCTCGGCCGCGCGTTCGGTGGCGGCGCACATGCCCAGCGGCCGGTGCAGCGGCGTGTCCACCGCGAAGGGCAGCTTCTCCCCCGCCCCGTAGACGCCAGCGCCCGAGCCCAGCACCACGTGCTTCACGCCCTGCGCGCACCCGGCCCCGAGCAATCCGCCGAACTCGCCCAGGTCCAGCCCCGCCTGCCGCGCGGCGAGCTGGGGATCGGGAAGTTCGTTGCGCGGGATGAGCGAGAGGTGGACCACGGTGTCCGGCCGATGCTCGGCCAGAAGCGCCGGGAGCTCCGCGCGCCGCACGGTGAATCCCAGGGACTCGAGCCGTGCGAGCCGCGCCGCCGACTGCGGGTGGAAGTCCGGCCCGATGGCGCCCACGACCTCGTGCCCATCCGCCCTCAGCCGCTGCAGCAGGTGGAAGCCGAGGAACCCCGCCGCATCCGTCACCAGCACGCGCATGGCCTGAACCTCTAGCACAGGCCGCGCGCGCTACTTGATGACTCTCAGGTGGCCGCGCGAGCGCGGCTTCTCCGGCTCGTCGCCGCCTTCGGGGGCCGGAGGCTTCTCGCCGGCGATCTCCTGCAGCAGGGTCCTCGGGCGGACGCTGGCGAGCTTCGGGCCCGGGGCGGACTGCGCGCCTTCTTCGTCCGGAGCGGAGACGGACTCTTCGCCTTCGCTTTCCCCCTCACCCTCGGCCTTCGCCGCCTGCGCGCGCGCGTTGTGCACGGCCTGCTGGATCAGCTCCTGCGGCATGTCGTCCGGGTAGAGCCAGAACTCGCGCGACACCTGCGAGGTGATGGCGAACAGGGCGCTCCACGGCACCGCGACCTTGAACCGGCTGCCGCCGAAGGACAGCGTGGAGCGCACGCCCCAGTCGCCCACGGTGAGGTCCGGCGGATCGAACCGGTAGGAGAGGTTCAGCCGCAGGTGCGCCTCGCCCGCCACACCCTTCGGCACCAGCACGCCCGGCCGCCGCGCGTCGAGGTGGATCATCACCATCCCCTTGTCGAGCGCGGTCAACAGCCGGTCCTTCTTCTCCTGTTCCTTCTTGTCGCTCATGCCCCGTCACCCACGCCGCATCGCGCGGTCCAGCTCGCGCTTCGTCTCGCGCTCCTTGATGGTCTGCCGCCGGTCCTCGTGCGTCTTGCCCCGGCACAGCCCCAGCTCCACCTTCGCCTTGCCGTTCTTGAAGTACAGCATCAGGGGGATGATCGAGTAGCCGCGCTCGCGCACCTTGATCGTCCAGCGCTCGATCTCCCGCCTGTGCAGCAACAGCTTGCGCGGCCGCAACGGCTCGTGCCCGAAGATGCTCGCCGGCTTCCACGCACCGATGTGCGCGTTCACCAGGAACAGCTCGTCCCCCTTCTGCGCCGCGTAGGCGTCCGAGAGGTTGGCGGTCCCCTCGCGCAGGCTCTTCACCTCGCTGCCCATGAGCTGCAGGCCGGCCTCAAGCTTCTCCTCCACGATGTAGTCGAACCGGGCGCGGCGGTTCTCGGTCACCAGCTTCACGACCTCTTTGGCCGGCGGTGCGCCCTTATCCTTCGCCAACGGCTGGGCCCTCCAGCGGGAGGTTGTCGATGAGGCGCGTCTGCCCGAGAAAGCCCGCCACCAGCGCGCGCACGGGGCTGCCCGTGGTCAGCGTGGACACGGGCCTGAGCGTCTGCGGATCGACCACCTCCACGTAGTCCTCGCGAACGCCCGCCGCCTCCAGCTCCGCCCGCACCGCCATCACCAGCTCGCGGACCTCGGTGGTGCCCGCCTGCGCCAGACGCTGCGCCTTCGTGAGCCCCCGGTGGAGGGCCAGGGCCCGCTCGCGTTCGGGCGGCGAGAGGTACGCGTTGCGCGAGGACATGGCCAGCCCGTCCGCCTCGCGCACGGTGGGCATCCCCACCACCTCCACGCCGGTGAAGAGGTCCCGCGCCAGCGCCTCGATCACCTTGAGCTGCTGGAAGTCTTTCTCGCCGAAGAAGGCCACGTGCGGCCGCGCGAGGTTGAAGAGCTTGGTCACCACCGTGGCCACCCCGCGGAAGTGCCCGGGCCGCTTCTCCCCGCACAGCCCGCGGGAGACGTCCGAGACCTCCACCCAGGTCTGCGCGCCCGGCGGATACATCTCGCCTTCGTCCGGTGCGAAGAGGGCCGCCACGCCCGCGCTCTCGCACTTCTGCAGATCGCCCTCGAGATCCCGCGGGTAGCGCGCGAGGTCCTCCTTCGGCCCGAACTGCGTCGGGTTCACGAAGATGGAGGCGAGGACGGTGTCACAGCGGCGGGCGGCCTCGCGCATGAGGGAGAGGTGCCCCTCGTGCAGGTAGCCCATGGTGGGCACGAACCCGAGGCGACCTCCGCGCTGGCGCACGCGCTCGCTGAACGCCCTGACCTCGGCCGCGCTGCGCAGGATGTCGATGCTCATGAAGGTCTGCGTCTCTACACCGGGACGCCGTAGATGGGTCCGGTCTTCTCGCCGCTCTCGGCGGCCTCCGCCTCGCCCGCCGCCCGCTTGGGATGCGGGTTGGAGGCGACGAGGCGGATGGCGGTGGACTTGAAGGAGTGCGCCTCGTCCGGGAAGGTCTCCGCGCGCACCTCGGCGAAGAAGGCCTCGGCCGCGCCCTTGATCCCCCCGTAGAGGTCCGCGTAGCGCTTGACGAACTTCGGCTTGAAGTCCGGGTTCATTCCCAGAAGGTCGTAGGAGACCAGCACCTGCCCGTCGCAGCCGATGCCCGCGCCGATCCCGATGGTGGGGATGGTGAGCCGCTCGGTGATCTGCGCCGCGAGATCGCCGGGGATGCCCTCCAGCACCAGCGCGTAGCAACCGGCCCGCTCCAGCGCGAGCGCGTCGTCGAGCAGCCTGTGCGCGGTCTCCTCGTCGCGGCCCTGGACGATGTAGCCGCCCATCTTGTGCACCGACTGCGGCGTGAGCCCGATGTGGCCCATCACCGGGATGCTGGCCCGCACGATGCGCGAGATGACGTCCGCGAACTCCGCCCCGCCCTCCAGCTTCACCGCGTGCGCGCCGCCCTCGGAGACCAGCCTGCCCGCGTTGCGCACCGCCTCCTCCGCGCTGACCTGGTAGCTCATGAAGGGCAGATCGCCCACCACGTGCGCGCGCCGGGCGGCCCGGCTCACGATCGCCGTGTGGTAGATCATGTGCTCCATCGTGACCGGCAGCGTGGACGGGTGGCCCTGCACCACCATCCCCAAGGAGTCCCCCACCAGCAGCACGTCCGCCCCCGCATCGTCGAGGATGCGCGAGAACGTGGCGTCGTACGCGGTGACCATGCAGATCTTCTGACCTGCGCTCTTCTGCCGCTTCAGCGTGTGGATGGTGACCTTGTCCTTCACGGTTCACCTCCTGTGGTTGGGTGTGGGGTGCTGCTGCCGTGCCCTGCGCCTGCGCCTGCCGGCCGCGAGGTCCTTCACCGTCCCCGGGGGGATCGCCGTAGACCTCTTCTCCGGTACGTCACCGTGACGAATAGCGCGGACTCTAATGGCGTGCGGTGGAAAAAATGAAGGGCCGCGCGCCCGCCGACCGGGCTGTCAACCCTTCCGGGGTACAGGTTTCGATGTGGTGGGGATGTAGTGCTGCGTCCCGTGCCGGTGCCGCGAGATGACCCCGATGAGGTTGTCGAGGTCCGCCTCGTTGTTCACGTAGTCGATGTCGGAGGTGTTGATCACCAGCAGCGGCGTCTCCGAGTAGTGGAAGAAGAAGTCGTTGTAGGCCCGGCTGAGCTCCTCCAGGTACTCGGGGTCGAACTTGCGCTCGAACTCGCGGCCGCGCTTCTTGATCCGCTGCAGCAGCACGTCCTGGCGGGCCTGGAGGTAGATGACCAGGTCCGGCCGCGTCACCCGCGTGCCGAGGGCCTCGAAGACCCGGTCGTAGAGCGAGAGCTCGTTCGGGTCGAGGGTGAGGCAGGCGAAGATCCGGTCCTTGGCGAAGAGGTAGTCGCTGACCGTCACCGCGCTGAAGAGGTCCTGCTGGAAGAGCGCCTGCTGCTGCTTGAAGCGCGAGAGCAGGAAGAACATCTGCGTCTGGAACGCGTACTTCTGCCGGTCCTCGTAGAAGGAGGCGAGGAAGGGGTTCTCCTCCACCACCTCCAGCACCACGCGGCCGCCGAAGCGCCTGGCCAGCGCGTTCACGAGGCTCGTCTTCCCCACCCCGATGGGGCCCTCCACCACGATGTAGCGGTGATCCATGTGCCTGCGACCGCCTCGGCCCGCGCTTCAGCCGGCCGCCGCCGCCGAGGGCGCCGGGGCCGAATTGTCGGGCATCGGAAAGTGGCGGGACATAAGCACGCGGGTCCGACAGTGGCAACGCAGATGCCGCGTTTGACGTGACGCGCATGGCCACGTAGTGTCACGCCATTCACGCGCCCGGGAGGCCGCCTTCTGTCCGGAGGCGGGGGAGCGCGCGGAGGCAGCATGAGCCAGTCCAGGCGCCCGAAGGCGGCGGTCGTGGAAGCCGAGGTCACCTCGCATGCGCGAGGATCCGATGCGGGGTCGGCGCAGGATGTCGATCCGGCGGATCTCGTGGAAGACAGTCCGCTCTACGGCGTGGCGATGCTGAAGATCGCCATGGAGCTGAAGAAGCCGGGCGCGCGCGAGCTGGACGACATCCTCACCGGGGTGCTGGCGCGGATGAGAATCCCCGAGGCCGAGTTCCGGCGCTTCCTCGTTCAGAACGGCGGGATGCTCCGGGCCATCGCCCAGAAGCGTCAGTACTAGCGGAGCGGCGCGTGAAGGGACGAGGCGGCAAGGGCGGCATCCGGCAGAGGATCCCGAAGGACGTGCTGGTCCTGGCAAAGGGCGTGGCGGAGGGCGTGGCGGAGGCCGGCGCCTCTCCTGCTCCGCGGCGGGCAGAGGCAGCGCTGACCGGACCGGAGGACGCTCCCGCGCAGGGAACGAAGACGAAGATCGTCAACGTCCTTCGCAAGCTCCACCCGATGGACTGACGACCCTCTAGACGACGACCGCCCGCTCTCCAGTGACCGCGTCCCAGTGGTACACGAGCCTGTCGTTCTCGTCGGAACTCAGCCCCGGCACGCCGAGCCGCCGGTAGATCTTGGCGATGGCCAGCGAGAAGATCATCGCGAACGGGACCACGAACATCAGGGTGATGAGGACGTAGATCAGGGTCATGTCG
>CAZCWA010000354.1:0-5784 GCA_964502265.1 uncultured Myxococcaceae bacterium
AACCGGACGAGGACGCCGGGCGACTCGATCTTCCACTGCCACCTCTCTCCGCCCTTCGCCTCGGGGATGTGGGGGCTGTGGCGCGTTCACGACGTCTTCGAGGACGGTGCCCCTGACCGCAACCTCCGCGACGGCGAGATCGCCGACGGCACGCCGACGCCCGCGGTGGTCCCGCTGCCGGATCGCGCGCTGGCGCCGCTGCCCACCTGGGAGCCCACCCCGGTGATGGTGGATGGGACGCAGAAGGTCCGCCCGCCGATGCCGGGCTACCCGCATTACATCGCCGGCATCCCGGGCAAGCGGCCCCCGCAGCCGCCGCTGGACATGCCGCACTCGGGGGGCCTGCAGCGGCACCTCGTCGTCAGCGGTGAGGCGGACTCGGAGGTGGAGCGCGGGCGGCGTGGCCGCTTCGACGTGGAGCTCCGGCGGGTGGACCTCCAGCTCCTCCCCGAGGACGGCACCGCCCTGGAGAAGGCGGCCATGCAGTTCCACGCCGGGCAGTTCCCGGGAGGCGTCCCCTTCACCACGCGCTTCGGCTGGGACACGCGCGCCTATCCGGGCTGGAACGCCTGGGGGCGGCCCGCCTACTTCCCGGTGAACGGGCGCCCGCCCACGCCTGGCGCGCCCTACGCGGATCCCTGTCCGGCCGGCACCCCCATGCGCCGCTACCGGGCGACGTACCTGCAGACGGACGTGGTGACGAACAAGTCGGGCTGGCACGACCCGCAGGCGCGGTTGATCACGCTCGAGCGTGACGCGCAGGCGACCCTGTCCGGTGCGCGGCTGCCGGAGCCCTTCTTCATCCGCGCCAACTCGGGGGACTGCGTGGAGTTCGAGGCGACCAACCTCATCCCCGATGCGCTGGAGGAAGACGACTTCCAGATCTTCACCCCCACCGAGACCATCGGTCAGCACATCCACCTGGTGAAGTTCGACGTGACCTCGTCTGACGGGGCGGCGAACGGCTGGAACTACGAGGACGGCACCTTCGCCGCCGCCGAGGTGCGCGCGCGCATCGCCGCCGCCAACGCCAACGGGGGTGCCCGCCCCGCGTCCGAGACCCACTCTGCCCGGCTCGACATCCGGCCCGCCTCGACGGGCGCGGGGGAAGCCGACGCGGGACCGCAGATGATGCACGCGCGCATCACGCTCGCGCCCGAGCCCCATCCCCGGCTCTCGTTCGCGCCGCTCGGAGCGCAGTCGACGATCGGGCGCTGGTGGGTGGATCCGCTCCTCGACAGCGGCGGCGCGGACCGGACCTTGAGCACGGTGTTCACGCACGATCACTTCGCGCCGTCGTCGCACCAGCAGCACGGACTCTACGGCGGGCTGCTCATCCAACCTCCCGGCTCCACGTGGCGCGATCCGGGGACGGGCCAGCTCTTCGGGACCCGGGACGACGGAGGGCCCACGAGCTGGCGCGCGGACATCATTGCCGGCCCCGGAGGCCGGGACAGCTACCGCGAGTTCGGCCTCACCCTGGCGGACTTCGCCCTGCTCTACGACGCGGACGGCAGGCCGGTGAATCCGCCCATCCAGAAGGAGGAGCCGCTCCCCATCGGCGTCGGCTTCGAGGACGCGCCACGGCCGCAGGCCATCGCCGCCTCGGATCCCGGCAGCATGGTGATCAACTACCGGAACGAGCCCATCCCGCTGCGCATCGGCGAGATGACGTCTGCCGGGTTCATCCAGCGCACGGACGCGCGCGGCGAGATGCAGAACGTCTTCCGCTCGGACATCCACGGCGATCCGGCCACGCCGCTGCTCCGCGGCTACCCGGGCGACGCGGTCCGGCTGCGACTGCTGGGCGGGGCGCATGAGGAGCTGCATGGGTTCTCGGTGAACGGCCACCGCTGGCGCTTCTCGCGCGTGGACGCGGACAGCGGCTTCGTCGGCGCCCAGGAGATGGCCATCTCCGAGTTCTTCGAGTTCGAGCTGACCGACGGGCTCCCGCAGATCACCGGCCTGCGCCCCACCTCGGACTACCTCTACCGCGCCACCGCGGCGGACGATCTGTGGAACGGGCTGTGGGGGCTGATGCGCTCGTACCGGGATCCGCAGCCGGACCTCTGGCCTTTGCCGAACACGCCGCAGCAGTTCATCACCTCCGGGGCGCTGTGCCCGAAGCGGTCGCCGCGGCGGAGCTTCGACGTGGTCGCCGTGCTCGCGCGTGACGTGCTGCCCGGTGGGAAGCTCGTCTACAACAAGCGGTTCGACCTCTACGACCCGGACGCGATCCTCTTCGTGCAGCGCGCGCACCTCGCCGGGCTGCGTTCGGGCAAGCGCAAGCCGGAGCCGCTCATCCTCCGCGCCGCAGCGGGCGAGTGCATCACCGTGCGGCTGGAGAACCAGCTCCCCGAGGTCGTGCCGCAGACGCCGGGCTGGAGCCTGCTGCCGCCGATCATCGACGGCTTCAACAAGAACCAGGTCCGGACCTCGAACCACGTCTCCCTGCACCCGACGATGCTCGCCTACGACGTCAACGCGTCGGACGGCACCAACGCGGGCTTCAACCCGCCGCAGTCGGTGGCGCCGGGGCAGTCGCGGTTCTACACGTGGTACGCCGGCCGCTTCCAGGTGGGCGTCAGCGGTCCCCAGGTGCGGATCCAGAACCCGGTCGAGTTCGGGGTGGTGCCGCTGCGAGACGACTCGGACGTGGTGCACCGCGGGCGGCAGGGAGCGGTGGGCGCGCTGGTCATCCAGCCGCTCGAGGCGACCTGGAAGGTGGACCCGCACACCGAGGCGCAGGCCACGGTGCACTTCTGGGACGACGACCGGGTGCAGTCGTTCCGGGAGCTGGTGCTCGTGTACCAGAACGAGGTCCAGCTCCACAGCGACGACCCGCGGTTCCAGTGCATCGATACGTCGTTGAACTGCGGCACCGCGCTGCGGAACGTGGACGCCGCGGACGACGCCGAGGACACAGGTCACGTGGCGGTGAACTACGCCACCGAGCCGCTCTGGGCCCGGCTGGGCCAACCGCCCGAGGTGGGGGAGGACCTCAACGACCTCGACCAGTCGATGGTCCTCTCTTCGCGGGTACACGGCGATCCGGAGACGCCCCTCTTCCGGGCCACGGTCGGCGAGCCGGTGCGGGTGCGGGTCGTGCTCCCCTCCGGTCACGCGCGGCTGCACGGGTTCACGCTTCACGGCCACACCTGGCAGCGCTCGCCGTGGCGTTCGGGAAGGGGATCCGCGGCCATGGGGCCCAACCCGATGGTGCCGGCCACGGCGGGCCAGTCGACGATCACCGCCATGCTCGCGCACAACGTGCTGCCCTATGCGGGGGCGGGCGGGACCTTCAACATCACCGGCGACTACCTCTGGCACGACCCCACCAGCACCCGGTTCACCGGTGGCCTGTGGGGGCTGATGCGGGTGACGCCGCGGCCGCCCTGGAAGCACCCGCCCAAGCACCCGCACGAGCCCGGGATGAGGCTGGAACAATGAGGGCGGGCGGCGCCGCCGGCGTGGCGTGCCTCTCCGCTGCCCTCGGTGCCATGGCCCTGAGTGCCTGCCGCCCCGGCTCACCTCCGCCTCCGGCTCCGGCCGTGGAGGACGTGTTGCCGGCGGCGGCAGCCCCGGGCGTGACGTCCGGGAAGACCGTCCGAGACGGCCTCGTCTTCGAGCTGGAGCTGCGAGGCGAAGCGGCGCGCGGCGCGGACGTCCACCTCCGGGTTTCGGACGCCACGACGGGGGAGCCGGTGCGGGGGCTCGCGCTCCTGGGCTGGCTGGATCCGGTGAAGGAGGAGGCGGCGGATGGGACGAAGGACGACGCCTGCCGGGACCGGATTCGCGGCCACATGTCGGGCTTGATCAGCGCCCAGGCAGACGTCTCGCTGGCAGGGTACCTCGCGCTGGCGCTGGCGGAGGACGCGACGGTGTCGATCGTCGATCCGACCGTGGCCTTCAGCCGCACGCGGATGAAGGGCATCGCCAGCCTGCCGGGCGCGCCCTCTGCGATCGCGGTGGGCCGGGAGCGCGCCTTCCTCGTGGTGGAGAACCGGGACCTCGTCTCGGTGATGTCGCCTACGCGTTCGAGGGTGGAGCGCAACCTGTCGATCGAGGGCGCGTGCACGGTCGCCGCGTCCCCCGACGGCGACTGGGTGTTCGTGGGCACCGGCGGAGACAGCATCCACCTGCTCGACGCGCAGGGCGCACGCCTGGGCGAGCTGGACGTGGGCAAGGGGCCGCACCGGATCGGCTTCGACCGGACGGGGCGGGTGGGCTGGATCCTCGCGGAAGGGGATCGGCGGGTGGTGGCGGTGGACCCGGCCACGCGGGCCACGCTCCACGAGATCCCGCTGCCGGTGAAGGCCACGCGCTTCGTCGTCTCGGGGCCCACCGGCGTGGCCTGGGCGGTGGACGAGAAGAGCGGGGCGCTCGTCGCGATCTCCCTCGGCGACGGTTCGGTGCGGGAGCTTCCGGCGCTTCCGGCCGGGATCGCGGCGCTGGGGGTGGATGGCACCGGGCGCTGGCTCTTTGCTGCGCACCGGGAGGGGGGCGCGGTGACGGTCGTGGACGGCGCCACCGGCCGGCGCGTGGCCACGGTGGAGGGGCTTTCGCGGCCGGACGCGCTCGCGTTCACCGATCGCTACGCGTACGTCCGGCAGGCGGGGCGCCCGGAGCTGGCGCTGATCTCGCTGGGGACCCTGGGCGCCGCCGAGCCCACGGTGAGCCGCATTGCAATGGGGCAGCGCGCGCCGGGTCCGGTGACGGCGGAGCTCCCGGCACTCGTCCCCACGCCCGAGGGGGACGGGGTGTTGGTGGCGAGCCCGGAGGATCGCGCCGTCTTCTTCTACCGGGAGGGGATGATGGCGCCGGTGGGCGCGCACCAGAGCGGGGGGCGGAAGACCCACGCGGTGCTGCTCTTCGACAGGACGCTGCGCGAGCGCGCGCCGGGCGAGTACGTGGCGCCCGCCGGCCTGCTGTCGGGAGGCCTGTGGGAGCTCGCCGTGCTGGTCGAGTCCCCGCGGGTGGGCGCGTGCGTGCGGGTCGAGCGGCCGGGGCCGGCGCGGGAGCAGACGGTGCGCCGCCTGGAGATCACGCCCCTGTTCGATCGGGAGCGCTCCCTGGCAGCCGGTGAGCGGGCGACGCTGGAGCTGGAGGTGAAGGACGTCGCGGCCGGCACGCCGGTGGGCCCCGAGGAGCTCGACGCGCGCGTGGTCCAGCTTCCGGGCACCTGGTCCCAGCGGCCGGCGGTGACACAGACCGGGCGTGGGACGGTGCGCCTGTCGTTCGTGCCGCCCAGAGCAGGACAGCTCCAGCTCGTCCTCGCCGCCCCGGCCCGCGGCGTCCCCTTCAGCGCTCAACCACCCATGACCCTCAAGGTGAGGAGAGCTTCGGAGGAGGCGAGATGACGAGGTCGAGCCGTGCGTGGATCCTGGTGCTGTGCCTCACCGTGCCGGCAGTGGCCTGGACCTCGGCGCCAGCAGGGGAGGCCGAGCCGCCCATCACCTCGGCCGCGATTCCCGCGCCGAAGCTGCCGGACGTGCCGCTGGTGGGACAGGATGGACGCACCACCACCTTGCCGAAGCTCGTGGCGGGCAAGCGCGTGGCGATCAACTTCATCTACACGACCTGCAGCACCGTCTGCGGCCCGATGACCGCGTACTTCGCCAGGTTGCAGCACGACCTCGGCGAGCAGCTCGGGCGGGACGTGCAGCTCGTGTCCATCTCCATCGACCCGCGCATCGACACGCCGCAGCGGCTGGACGAGTTCGCCACCCGCTTCGGCAGGAAGGAGGGCTGGACCTTCCTCACCGGCGATCCGGTGCACCTGCG
>CAZCWA010000355.1:0-5782 GCA_964502265.1 uncultured Myxococcaceae bacterium
GCAGGCGCTTGAAGTCCTCCAGCGTCCCGTAGTCCGGGTGGATGCTGGTGTAGTCCGCGATGTCGTAGCCGTCGTCCTTCAGCGGCGACGGGTACATGGGCAGAAGCCACAGCGTGTTGACGCCCAGCGACTGGAGATACGGCAGCCGTTCGATCAGGCCGGGGATGTCGCCGATGCCGTCGCCGTTCGAGTCCTGGAACGCGCGGATGTGAAGCTCATAGATGACGGCCTTCTTGAACCAGAGGGGATCGGTGTCCATACGGTCCTGAGTCTCTCAGTAGTAGTAGTCGAAGCTCTCTTCCGTTTTACGGAAGCGGAGCACCGTCCAGATGGCAGCAGGCGCCTCGGGCGTGAGCCGCACGTGCGCGGTGGGGCCCTGCCAGAGCGCGCGCACGTCCGAGATCTGCTCGTGCACCTGGTAGATCTCGTCGTCCGCGATGCCCAGCTCCGCAAGCGGCAGCTCCAGCACCGCCTCCTGGATCGCGTACGGGTCCATGCTCACCGCGACGATCACCTGGTTCGATCCGTCCGGCGTGCGCTTGCCGTAGAAGATCACCCGGTCGTTGTGCGCGGTGTAGAAGCGCAGGTTCCGGTAGAGCAGCAGCGCCGGGTTCTGCTGCCTCGCGCGGTTCACCGCTGCGATGAAGCCCCGGATGTTCCCCTCCTTGTCGAAGTCCCGCCTCACGAGCTGGTACTTCTCCGAGTCGAGGTACTCCTCCTTGCCCGGCTTCACCGGCGTGTTCTCGCACAGCTCGTAGCCCGAGTAGATGCCGTACGACGACGAGAGCGTGGCCGCGAGCGCGAACCGCTGCAGGAACGCGGGCCGCCCGCCGTGCTGCAGCGCCTCGGGGAGGATGTCCGGCGTGTTGGGCCAGAGGTTGCCCTTCATGTACTCGGCCACCGGCGGCGAGGTGAGCTCCACCAGGTATTCCTGCAGCTCGTCCTTGAAGTTGCGCCAGGTGAAGTAGGTGTAGCTCTGCGAGAAGCCGACCTTGGCGAGGGACTTCATCACCTTGGGCCGGGTGAAGGCCTCGGAGAGGAAGACCACGTCCGGGTGTGCATCGTGCACCTTGCGGATGACCCACTCCCAGAAGGGGATGGGCTTGGTGTGCGGGTTGTCCACCCGGAAGGTGCGCACCCCGTTGTCCACCCAGTGGAGGATGACGGAGAGCAGCTCGTCCCACAGCGCCTCGCGCGCGGGCCCGAGCCAGTCGAAGTTGACGATGTCCTCGTAGCGCTTGGGCGGGTTCTCCGCGGTCTTGATCGTCCCGTCCGGGCGGTGGAGGAACCACTCGGGGTGTGCCTTCACGTACGGGTGATCCGGTGAGCACTGGTAGGCGAGATCCAGCGCCACCTCGATGCCCTGCGCATTCGCCGCCTGCACGAAGCGGCGGAAGTCCTCCAGCGTGCCCAGCTCCGGGTGCACCGCCTTGTGCCCGCCCTCCTTCGCGCCGATCGCCCACGGCGAGCCCACGTCTCCGGGCTCTGCGGTGAGCGAGTTGTTCTTCCCCTTGCGCGCGGTCCGCCCGATCGGATGGATGGGCGGCAGGTAGATCACATCGAACCCGAGCGACTTCACGTACGGGAGGAACGCCTCCGCATCCTTGAAGGTGCCGTGGGTGCGGCCATCGTTGACGGTGGAGCGGGGGAAGAACTCGTACCAGGCGCCGGTGCGGGCGCGGGTGCGCTCGGCGAAGACCTCGAACTCGACCGGGAAGCGGGTGGCGATGGCCAGGTCCGGAAAGCGCGCCGCGATCGCCTTCAACGCCGGGTTGAGCGCGGTCTCGATCGTCTCCTTCGAAGGCCCCTGCCGGAAGCGGTCCGCCGCCTGGAGCAGGATCCCCGCCGACTGCCGATCCCCCTGCGCCTCCGCGCGCTTCGCGGTCGCCTCCAGCAGGGCCGCGCCCTCGAGCAGTTCGCTCTTCACCTCGCGGCCGACCTCGACCTTGCGCTGCAGTTCAAGCGTCCAGGTGGCGAAGAGGTCCGGCCAGGCCTCGACCGTGAAGGCGTAGCGGCCGTTGACGTCGAGCGCGAACGAGCCCTCGTAGCGGTCGTTGCCGACGGCGATCATCGGTTCGTACTGCCAGTCCGTCCGCGCTTTCTCGGGAGAGGTCTGCCGCCAGGCGATGCGGGCCACCAGGACGTCGTGGCCTTCCTTGAAGAGGTCGCAGGAGACGTCGACCTGCTCGCCCACCACCCGTTTGACCGCGTACCGCCCGCCTTCGATCGAGGGTTGGACGTTCTCGATCACGATGCTGCCGATGCGTTCCACCATAGAAGGCGGGGAGGATACGGATCGCATACGGGATGGGTGGGGATTGAGCCCCGTCGCGTCACTCTCTGAACACGCCCGCTGTTGCGCCCGGCTGCCGGTCACGCTAGCTGGCGTCCCATGCAAGTCATCCGGGTGGTCGAAGCGCTGGGCGGCAAGGTCGCGGTGGGCTCCGAGGTCGAGGTCCGAGGCTGGGTCCGCACGCGGCGCGACTCCAAGGCGGGCGTCTCCTTCATCCATCTCTCCGACGGCTCGTGCTTCGCGCCGATCCAGGTCGTGGCCGGCAAGGAGCTGTCGAACTTCGACTCGGAGGTCACGAAGCTCACCACCGGCTGCGCCATCGTCGCGCGCGGCAAACTGGTCGAGTCGCCGGCGAAGGGCCAGGCGGTGGAGCTGCACCCATCAGAGGTGAAGGTGGTGGGCTGGGTGGACGATCCCGAGACCTACCCGATGCAGCCCAAGCGCCACACGATGGAGTACCTCCGCGAGGTCGCGCACCTTCGGCCGAGGACCAACGTGATCGGCGCGGTGACGCGGGTGCGGCACACGCTCGCGCAGGCGGTGCACCAGTTCTTCCACGGCGAAGGGTTCTTCTGGGTCCACACGCCGATCATCACCTCGTCCGATGCGGAGGGCGCCGGAGAGATGTTCCGCGTCTCCACCCTGGATCTGCAGAACCTGCCGCGCACCCAGGACGGGAAGGTGGACTTCAGCCAGGACTTCTTCGGGCGCGAGGCCAGCCTCACCGTGTCCGGGCAGCTCAACGTCGAGGCCTACTGCCTGGCGCTCAGCCGCGTGTACACGTTCGGGCCCACCTTCCGGGCCGAGAACTCGAACACGCGCAGGCACCTGGCCGAGTTCTGGATGATCGAGCCGGAGATCGCCTTCGCGGATCTGAACGACGACATCGCGCTGGCGGAGCGGTTCCTGAAGTCGATCTTCGCGCGGGTGCTCGACGAGCGCGCCGACGACATGGCCTTCTTCGCGCAGCACGTGGACAAGGAGTGCGTGAACCGGGTCCGCGCGTTCGTGGACGCGCCGTTCGAGCGGCTGGACTACACCGAGGCCATCTCCCGGCTGGAGAAGAGCGGGAAGAAGTTCGACTTCCCGGTGAAGTGGGGGATGGACCTGCAGAGCGAGCACGAGCGCTACCTCAGCGAGGAGCTCGTGGGCCGGCCGGTCGTGGTCGCCAACTACCCGAAGGACATCAAGGCCTTCTACATGCGCCTCAACGAGGACGGACGCACCGTGGCCGCGATGGACGTGCTCGCCCCGGGAATCGGAGAGATCATCGGCGGCAGCCAGCGCGAGGAGCGGCTCGACGTGCTCGACGCGCGGATCGACGAGATGAAGCTGCCGAAGGATGACTACTGGTGGTACCGCGACCTGCGCCGCTACGGCACCGTCCCCCACGCCGGCTTCGGGCTCGGGTTCGAACGCGCCATCCAGTACCTGACCGGGATCGAGAACATCCGCGACGTCATCCCGTACCCCCGCGCACCGAGGCAGGCGGACTTCTAGGCGCGCGGGAGGGATTCCCGGGTGCGCGGCATGGTTCCCCCGAGCGCGCGCATGCTTCCCCGGCTGGCGACGCAGCCCGTGCCGTAGAGTGCCTCGCGAATGGGAGCAGCAACGATGGTCAAGAACACGCTCGGCTGTGCGTTGGCCCTCGTCCTGTTCGCGGCGTGCGGCGGCCGTGTGGATGGGACGGCGCCCGATGCGGGGACGAGTGCCGGAGAGCACGTCCCGGACGGCGGACCCGGAGCGCCCGACGGCGGCGACGATCCGGACGCGGGCATGGGCGACCTGGATGCGGGCGATGAGGGCCCTGATGCCGGGTTCGACGCCGGGATGGACGGCTCCTTCGACGGCGGCACGCAGGTGGTGGTCCACACGCCGCATGACGAGCCGCTTCTGAACCCGGAGCGGGGCATCCACCGCTGGCTGTCGATGTCGGCGGGGGCGAGTGCGTACGCGCAGGTGAGGGCGCAGGGCTCGTCGCTGGGGATCCTGGTGGTGCGGCTCGACGCGTACCGGACGAGCGCGATCCCGGGCCAGTTCCTCTCGGAGTTGGAGCAGAAGTTCGGCCACGCGCGGGCGGCGGGGATCAAGCTCGTGCTCAAGTTCTCCTACAACGAAGGCCCGTACCCGAACTCCCAGCCCGACGCCTCCGAGTCGCAGATCCTCGCGCACATCGCGCAGCTTCGGCCGGTGCTCGCGGACAACGCGGACGTGATCGCCTTCGTGCAGGCCGGGTTCATCGGCGCATGGGGCGAGTGGCATACGTCCACGAACGGGCTGCTCGACTTCAATCAGCGGCCGGATGCGGCGCGGAACATCCTCACCGCGCTGCTCGATGCGCTGCCCGAGGGACACTTCGTCCAGCTCCGCTACCCGGCGCACAAGGCGCACTTCTACGGGGACTCGCCGATCGATCCCGCGCGCGCATTCACCCCGGAGGCGAAGGCGCGGGTGGGGCACCACAATGACTGCTTCCTCGCCAACGACACAGACCACGGGACGTACTCGCCGCTGAGCTACAGCGCGGGGCAGATCGAGAAGTGGAAGTCGCTCATCGCCGCGGACGGGCTGTTCTCGCCGGTGGGCGGGGAGACCTGCGAGCCCTCGTCCTTCAGCGGCTGCTCCAACGCGCTCGCCGAGCTGACGCGGCAGCACTACACGTACCTCAACCACGACTACCACCCGTCGGTGGTGGCGGGCTGGAAGAGCGCGGGCTGCTTCGACGAGATCGCGCGGCGGCTCGGCTACCGGCTCGGGCTGCTGGAGGTGGCGGCGCCCGAGCACGTCCTGCGTGGCAGCGAGCTGACCCTGCGGCTCCGGATCCGGAACGACGGCTTTGCGCCCCCGCTCAAGCCGCGCCCGGTGGTGCTCGTGATGCAGCGCGCAGGGCACAAGCCGGTGCAGCTCACGGTGCCGGTGGACCCGAGGCGATGGACGCCGGGTGAGCACACGGTGGAGCTGCGCGCGCAGATCGGCTCGGCGCTGACGCCGGGGCAGTACGCACTCTCCCTCTGGCTACCGGATCCATCGCCCACGCTGCGAGAGCGCCCCGAGTACGCGGTGCGGTGGGCGAACGAGGGATGGGAGGCGGCGACGGGTGTCCAGTCGCTCGGCGTCGCCGTCGAGGTGGAGTAGGCGGACCTCAGCAGCAGCACCAGGCCCACGCATCCGTCAGCAGCGGGTGGAAGGCCTCGGCGTCCGGCTCAGCCACGCGCAGCTCGATGGGGCCGATGTGGATCGGCGCGCGGTACCGGATCGGATTCAGCTCGGTGGTTCCCGGAACGTCCACCTCCAGCTCGAGCACCTTCCGGCCGCCGTCCGTCTTCCGCTCGTGGATGCGCCACCGCCCCTTCCGCATCTTCGGGGCATCGTCCCGGTCGTCCACCTCGAGGACGCCGCGCTCGCGGAAGTGGAGCCAGTAGAAGGGGTGGTCGTGTCCGCTCGGCGCGAAGAAGCGCATCCTCGGGAAGACGGCGGTCAGCCCCTTCT
>CAZCWA010000356.1:0-3727 GCA_964502265.1 uncultured Myxococcaceae bacterium
CCGGCCGTTGATCTCGCAGGCCTGGCCCGAGGTGATCTCCATCTGGTAGCCGCCTTCAAAGACGGCCTGGAGCGAGCAGGTCTCGGTGCCGCGCGTGCGCTCGATGACGTGGTTCCTCTTCGCCGGACCGCCCTCGTCGGGCGAGCTGATCTTCCAGGCCTCGTTTACCTCGGAGGTCGCGCTCCCATCCGTTCGCGAAACCTGTCCTTCATAGGTGCCGACGAAGTTGTCCAGGGAGCCGCAGCCGACCAGCGAGAGGAGCCCTGCGAGGGCGAGGATCGAACGGGTGCGCGAGTGCTTCAGGATCATGTGAGACAGCCTCGGGTTGAGTGTTCACGCCCTCCTCAGCACGACGCGTGCCTGAAGAATCCGGCCCTTGAATCAGGCACTTAGGCGATTGCGACCCGGGTGTGACACGAGCGCCATGACGCGCGCGCCGCGGCCGGCCGTGTCTCCGTTGGAATTCGTCTGCTCTCCCCTCATCGCTCGACGAAGAACGAGCGGGGCTGCAGCGCAACGAGCCGGTAGGCACCCTGCGCGGCGTAGCCCGGAGGGAGGACCCGCTCGTCGCCGAGTACCGCGTCCAACGAGCCGTGGTCTCCCCAGCAGACCAGCTCCCACAGCCCCTCGCCCGGCTCAAACCGCATCCCATGCGCGGCCGGGATGACGCGCGGCTCGCGGGTGAAGAACGTCCACGCCGCTCCTTGCCCGGAGATGTCGGCGTAGATGTCCACGCGGCACACCGCCGGCTCGGCCAGGGCCCATTGGAACTCCGCAGAGCGGGAGATGGTCGCCCCGTCCGCGGGATGTGCGGTGGGCAGGTCCATCAGCCTTGCCGAAACCGTGGTGGCCGCAGCGTCCAGAGGAGGCGTGGCCGTTCGCGAGAAGCCTTTGCACCCGCCGCAGCCTGACCACGGGGTCGAGGTACCCGCCGACACGTCGACCGCCACCTCGTACCCGGCCACCTCCGGAACCTGCAGTGCCACCGGAGATCCGGTGACGAAGCTGGTGCGGCCCGGAAGTTCCTGGCGCCCCGGCCGGCTGAACCGGATGTTCACCGCGACGTTCGAGGCGTAGGGCGGCACGTCTACGTCGAGTGCAACGTCCGAGAGCGCCAGAGGTCGCATCGTGACGGTCTGCGCCAGAAGGTCCCCGTCCTCCGCGTTCAAGTCCCGGACGACGATGCCCTCGTGGTACCGGGTCCCCTCGCGCCCCGAGCTGCCTCGCGTCGAGCGGAATGCGAGCAGGTCGAAGCCGAACGCGGACGTAGACGAATCCAGCGACAGCATGGCCTCCAAGGTGAGCTCCGGCCGGATCACGGCCGCAACGTCGTCTGCACCCACGAGGTACAACTCTGTCGTGCTGCGGTCGGCGTCCTCGCCCTCGACGTTTGCATTCACCTGGACGTGCGCCGCAGCCGTGTACGGGCGCGGCCGCTCGTCAGGGGCGAAGAGGAAGACCGGCTCGGACGTCGTCAGCCCCACGAAGACCTGCACCCGGCCGCCCTGCTCAGGCGTCACCACCGCCGTATAGGGAACGAGCACTCCCCGCGCCCGGAACGTTCCGTCCGGCTCGGTTGGGAAGGCCTCTCCGTTCATGTGGACGACTGCGGCGAGACCTCCACCACCCGCCCACCGTACCCGGCCGCGGACCTCATCCAGCCGAGGCCGTTGGTCGTGGACCTGGACCTTCTGGCGGACCGTGCCCGCTTCGTTGGAGGCGGCGAGGGTAAACACGCTTTCGCCAGTGACGGTCAGCTGGAGCGCCCCATGGCTCTCGACGATTTGGTCTTCCGGGTCCTCGAGCCAGACGTGGTCGGCACCCGCTACCTCCCAGCGAAGCGTGACCTCCGAGGGCCACACCGTCGCGTGGGAGGGGGTGACCGAAAAGTGCCGAATCTCCGGAGCCTGCTCGGGCGCGCATGCCAACCCGCCGACAACAGCTACCAGCAGGAAGAGCCGTGTGCGCCAGGTCATCACGTCACCAGGGCTGAATGCCAGAAACGGAGCCATCCACTCGCGCGAACTCTCACAGCGTCACCCCACGCGTGCAACGGCTCCTCGTGCAGGCCCCTCGTGGCGCAGGAGCACCCGGGGCGGCGCGCCTTCGGGGCCGTGGGCCGACCGCCCCGCACTCTGGCCGAACGAAGAACAGCTTGCGCATCATGGCCGCCGCGATGCCGGACGACCCGTCCGCGCGGAGAGACCCGCCCTCCGGCCGGCCGAAAAAGGTGCCTGCCTGGGACAGCACTTCACGGTGTCACATAACCCAGCGAAATGACTGGTGGATTGGGCGCGAAAGTGACACCGGAATGAGGTGTCCCAGACAGGCCTCAATTCGTCTCGCTCCGGGCGCGGGTGTTGCTCCGGCGGCCCGCATGCCCCTCCACCCTGTTCGAGACACCGTCGAAGCGCTTCTCTGCGTCCACCGATCCTTCCAGGCGCGTCAGGTCGTGCGTCAGACGGGGCTTTCGCGCCAGGTGGTGAACCGGCATCTGCGGCGAATGGTCGTCGCGGAGGAGCTGGTCATGTTCGGCGAGCGGCGCGGGGTGCGGTACTCGGCGGGGGCAGGCTTCCCGTGGAGGCCGGGCGGCGTGGCGCGCGCAGCCGAACCGCAGAGCGTCTGGGACCGGATGGCCGAAGCGATCCCCGGCTTCGCGTACGTGTGGGTGGGGATTCACGGCCGCCGCATGACGACGCGCGCGCAGGCGGCGACCGTGATCGATGGCCTCGGGATGAAGGACTTCGTCGTCGTGGACTTCGAGGGCGTGGACTTCGTCGGCGAGGTGTTCGCGCACGCGATCTTCGTGGACCACATGTATCGGTACACGTACCGGCCAGCCGCCATCAACGCGCGGCCCGAGGTCGCGGTGGTGATCCGCCGGATGGAGCGCCTCGCCGAGCTCAGGCGGTACAGCGACGCGCAGTCCTGAGCGGCCTACGGGAAAATGCGTACCTCGGCTTGATCCGCGGTTCCCGGGCGCCACAAGCTTCCGCCTGCCCAACCACAACCATGAAGGAGGGGGCACATGGCGAACGAGGTGGTGTCGGTGAACTGGACGGATCCGCAGCTTCTCGCGGTGGCGAATCATCTGCGGGAGTTCCTGAAGTCTCCCGGCGGAGCCCGGCTGCTGGCGCGCCTTGCGCCCAACTTCCAGCAGGACTTCGAGGCGGAGCTCGAGCTGTTCACGACGGTGTCCTCCGCGCAGCCGGCGCGGCTCACCGAGCAGAAGGAGATCACCCAGAAGCTCAACACCGAGCTGAAGCGCGGCCTCAACAACTTCGCCGCGGTGCGCGACGCCATCAAGTACGAGACCACCGACAAGGCGACGCGCATCGCCTTCGGCCAGGGCAAGCCTCCGAAGAGCCTCACGGTGCGCGCGGTGGTCGGCGGGCTCGACATCGCCATCGGCGCGCTGGAGGCGCGGCTGAACACGCTGGTGGACATCGGCTTCACCGCCAACGACCTCGCCGACCTCAAGGAGAACCGGCAGACGATCATCCAGTTGGACGTCCAGCAGGAGGCGGCCAAGGGCACCCGGAAGGGCGCCTCCGCTTCAGTGGACTCGGTCCGCAAGCGCCTCTACGAGCTGTGCCGCCGTGTCTTCAGCCGCGGCAAGTTCGAGTTCCGCAATGACCCGGCGACCCTCTCGAGGTTGGAGGCGCCCATCCCGCCCTCCAGGTCGTCGAAGAAGGCGGCTGCGGCGAAGAAGGTCGGGAAGACCGTA
>CAZCWA010000356.1:3827-5757 GCA_964502265.1 uncultured Myxococcaceae bacterium
TGCGGCCCTGTACGGCGGGACCTGCGGCCCTGTACGGCGGCGCCTGCGGGGCGCGCGAAAGCCAATCAGAACAAGCACCTACGAGGCGAAGATGAAGGTCCCCACCCCGCCGTGGAACATGTTGGACGTGCCCGGGCTGATTCGCTCCCTGGAGGTCATGGCGGCGCTGGTCGAGCCGCGTCGGGAGGACCTTGCGCGCTTCGAGGTTCCTGCGGACGAGCCAGAACGGCTCCGCGCGTCGGTCGACGACCTGTGCTCGGGGGAGGGCGATCCGGATGAGGACGGGGCGCGGATCCCGGAGCGGCACCAGGAGGACATTCGCGACGTGTGGGCCCTCGTGGAGGAGGTGCTCGAAGACGCGGAGCCGCGGACGGCGCAGATGCAGAAGTGGGTGCTCATTCGCGCGGACGCGGCCTGGCGGACGCCCGGCCATGCGTGGCACGCGCTGCGCCAGCTGTGCTTCGCGTTGGAGTACTGGAGCCCCGAGGACGTGGGCCTGTGGGAGGACACCGTCACCGACCACGTCTTGCTCGCACACACCCTGCGCGGGTCCTTCGGGTGGATGGAGGGAGAGGATCTGCACATCGGCCGGTTCTGGGACGCGGCCTTCTGGGCGCGCGAGCGGGTCGATGAGCTCGCCGCCTGGGGCTACCTCGCCTACCGCGAAGACGATCCCCAACTCGCAGCCGCGTTCCTCCGGCACCGGGTGCCGCCGATGAACCCCGTCCACCTGGCGCCCAAGCCGCGCAGGCCCTCGGCGTTCGACTACCGGGCGAAGCCGCCCCAGCCGGTGCAGACGCTCGAGGCGGTGCAGACCCTCCTCGAGCGGGTGGCCGTAGAGCCGGGGCTGGCGAGCACCCCTGCCGCGGACCCCGGCCGGCTCGCGGCGCTGAAGGCGTTGCAGCAGGAGGTGCGCGCCCGGCTCGCGGGTGAGGTCTCCTCTCCCACGGAAGACGAGGCAGCGGTCGCCGAGGACGCCGCCGAGCAACTGTCCACGCTCCAGTTCGTCATCCATGGGGATCACCCGGGCAACCTCCCCTTGCGCGAAGGGTTCTGTCTCGACGAGCGGGTGAAACGCTTCTCTGCACAGAAGCGCTGCCTGCGAACGTTGCTGCTCATCGCGGATCGGTGCCTCTCTGCCATGGACGCCTACGCACCGTTCCTCGGGCCGCCGGAGCGGCTCGCGTACTCGCGCGGAAAACTCCTGGAGCTGCGGCAGCGGCTGATGCACTGCGACGACGCGGGGGATGGGAGTGCCTCGCTGCAGGTGGCGACGCGCGCGCTGGCGCAGTGCAAGGACGCGCTGATCCTGGAGACGTGGGAGGTCCTCCGCCGGAACGACCCGCTGTTGGGCCGGAGGCTCCTGGAGCTCTGTCAGGCGCGAACGCCACCGCTGCTTCATCTGGCCGCGGGGTGACCACTCCGGCTACGACTGCGCCCTGATGCCCGTCATCTCCGCGCGTGGACTGGTGAAGACCTGGGGGAAGGTGAAGGGCCTCGCGGGGCTGGACCTCGACGTCGAAGCAGGGACGGTGATGGGGCTGCTCGGGCCCAACGGCGCGGGCAAGACGACGGCGGTGCGGGTGCTGACCACGCTGCTGAAGCCGGACTCGGGGACGGCGACGGTGGACGGGCTGGACGTGCTGCGCGAGGCGGGGCGGCTGCGCGCGCGGATCGGGGTCTCGGGCCAGTACGCGGCGGTGGACGAGTACCTCACCGGCTTCGAGAACCTGGAGCTGGTCGGGCGGCTGTACCACCTCGGCGCGAAGCGGGCGAAGGCGCGGGCGCGGGAGCTGTTGGAGCGCTTCGATCTGGTGGAGGCGGCGGACCGTCCGGTGAAGGGGTACTCGGGCGGGATGCGGCGCCGGCTCGATCTCGCGGGCGCGCTGGCGGGCGAGCCGCGGATCCTCTTCCTCGACGAGCCGACGAC
>CAZCWA010000357.1:0-5755 GCA_964502265.1 uncultured Myxococcaceae bacterium
AGCCCCAGTTGCGGGTGCCCGGGAACGAGTGCAGCGGCATCAGCTCGATCGCGGTGATGCCCTCCTCGCGCAGCGTGCGCAGCCTGGGGATGAGCGCGTCGAAGGTCCCCTCCGGCGTCACCGTCCCCACGTGGATCTCGTAGAGGACGAGGTCCTCCATGGCGATCCCGCGCCAGGATTCATCCGTCCACTCGAACGCATCGGACACCACCTGCGAGGGGCCGTGTACCCCCAGCGGCTGCGCGCGCGACCACGGATCCGGAAAGGGCCCCTCGCCGTCCAGCCGGTACTTGTAGAGGAAGCCCGGCCCCGCGTCGGGCAGATGCAGCGCGTGGTACCCGTTGCCCTCGTTTGCCAGCGGCAGCGAGCGCACCGGCTGGCCCTGATCGTCGTGCTCCACCAACTCGAGGCGCGTTCGCTCGGGCGCCCAGACCCGGAAGCCGACACCTCCCGAGGGCTCCACCCACGCGCCCAGCGGACCCACCTCATCGCCCACCCTCGTCGCCGTCGAACTGCTCCTGGAGTGCATGCGGGGATGCTTGTCACACTGGCACCGGGGCGGAACGCTCCAGCGCACGGCGCCGTCACCTGGTCAAAGCTCGATGACGCCGCCGCCCCGGCCCCGATATGAGCGGACGCATGGAAGGTCGTCTGGTCCTCAAGGACTGCAGCATCTTCCGCCCCGGCGGGCGGGTGCGCGCGGGCATGGCGGTGGTGGTGGAGGAGGACCGGGTGGTGCGCGTCGCCCCGGACGGGCAGGTGCCGGTGTTGCCCGGAGACTGGGAGGTTGCCTGCCGCGGCCGGCTGGTGATGCCCGGGCTGGTGGACTGCCACACCCACCTCGTCGGCGAGCAGCTCGTGCCCTCCACCGGCGCACATCTCCTGCGCAGCGCGGCCGAAAGGTTCGCAATCCGTCAGCGGCTCGCACAGGCGATGACCCAGTCGGAGCTGGAGGCCCTCACCGCCTGGGGAATGGCCCGCTCGCTGCGCAACGGGGTGACGCTCGTGGCCGAGCACCTCGAGGCCCCTTCCTCGGTCGAGGACTCGCTCGAGACGCAGGCGCGCGTGGCGCTCCGCCTGGGGATGCGCGCCATCCTCTCGCACGCCACCCACTCGATGAACGAGACCGGCGCAGGTCCGGGCGCCGCCTCGGGCCTCGTCCAGCTCGAAGCCAACGCCGTCTTCGCGCAGCGGTGGCGCTCGGATCGGCGGGTTCGGGGGGCGCTCGGCTTCCACGCCTCGGCCACCTGTTCCGACGAGCTGCTCCAGCGGACGGGCCGGCTGCGCGAGGAGCTCGGCTGCGGCCTGCACTTCCACCTCGCCGGGAATGAGGAGGACCAGCTCGCCACCGTCTCGCGTTGGAACCGCCGCATCGTGCCCCGGCTGGAGTCCTTCGGCCTCATCGGGCCGGCCGTGGTGGCCTCATACGCCCAGGCGATCGACAAGGAGGAGGCGGAGCGGCTCGCGCGCTCGCGGAGCCTCGTCGTGCTGCACCCTCGCGCGGCGGCGGAGCAGGGCGGCGGCGACGCCGGCCTCGAAAGCATCCTCACACACCCGCCGCATCTGGGGCTCGGGACAGAGGGCCGCGGCACCCTGTGGCAGCAGGTTTCGGCCGCGTTCGCCTCCGCGCTGCAGCTCGCGCGCGCAGGGCGGCTGCCCGATCCGGACGGACGGATGGCGCAGTTGCTCATCGCCGGCCCCGCGGCGCTCTGCTCGAAGACCTTCGGCCTGCCCAGCGGCAGCGTGGAGGAGGGCGCGGTGGCGGACCTCGCCGTCTACGACACCATCCCGCCCGCTGCGTTGCCGGAGGAGAAATCGGAGGGCCTGCTGATGCGGCTCGCCGAGGTCCCGGTGGCCTGGACCGTGGTGGCCGGACGGGTGGTGGTGCGTGAAGGGCAGCTCGTGGGCGCAAACCACGTCGAGCTGGCCCTCGAGGCTTCGCGCGCGCTGGAGAGCCTGTGGCGGCGGGTGGACGTGCCCGCGGTGTCGCGGTAGCGGACGAACGTGAGCGACGTCCTCTCCCGCCTGCACGCCGCCTTCGAGCGCCGCGCGCCGCTGCTCCGCTCGGGCCACACCACCGCCTTCCGGCTCTGCAACGCCGAAGGAGACCGCCTCCCCCACGTGACCGTGGACTGGTTCGACGGGGTGGCGGTGCTGAGCCTCTACCGCGCCTTCCCCCAAGAGGAGGAGCGCGCGCTGGCCGAAGCGATCGTCGCCGTCACCGGCGCGCGGTCCGTCTACCTCAAGCGCCGTCCCCGCGAGGCCCGGGTGGTGGCGAACGTGGCCCGGCCGGAGGTCGCACCCAGCGAACCGCTGCTCGGCGAGCGCGTGGAGCAGCTCGAGGTGCGGGAGAACGGCTTGCGCTTCATCATCCGCCCCGGTCAGGGGCTCCCCACCGGCCTGTACCTGGACATGCGCGACGTGCGTGCGTGGCTGCGCGATGAGGGCCGGGTGCGCGGCAGGACGGTGCTCAACACCTTCGCCTTCACCTGCGCGTTCGGCGTGTACGCGCACGCGGGGGGGGCGGCGAGGGCGGTAAACGTGGACCTCTCGCGGCGGGTGCTCGATTGGGGAGAGGAGAACCTGACGCTGAACGGCTTTCCCTCCGACCGCCGCGACCACCTCTCCGGCGACTGCTTCGACTGGCTTCTCCGGCTGGGGAGGAAGGGGGAGCGCTTCGACGTGGTGATCCTCGACCCGCCGTCGTTCTCGACCAGCCGCGCAGGGCCCTTTCCGCGCTTCTCGGCCGCGAAGGACTACCCGCGCCTGGTCGAGCTGGCCGCGAAGGTGGTGGCGCCGGAGGGGATGCTCCTCGCCGCCTGCAACCTCGAGGACCTGCGCCCGGACCGCTTCGAGCGGATGTGCCTGCAGGGACTCGCCTCGGCCGGAAGGAGCGCGCGCCGGCTGCTGCCCCTGGGCGCCTCGGAGCTGGACTTCCCCTCTCCGGTGGGTGCGGTGCCGTCGCTGAAGGTCCGCGCGGTCTCGTTCGCCGACTAGGTCAGACCGGAAGTATGTTGCCGATCATGGCGGAACAGTTGGCGGTGCGTCGGGGATCGGGGCGCTTCGGGAAGTACACGCTGGTCGACCGGATCGCGGTGGGCGGGATGGCGGAGATCTTCCTCGCGCGCCAGGCGGGCCTCGAGGGCTTCGAGAAGAGCATCGTCATCAAGCGGATCCGGCCGCACCTCTCGAAGCAGCCCAACTTCGTGAAGATGTTCCTCAACGAGGCCAAGCTGGCGGCGCAGCTCAACCACCCCAACATCGTGCAGATCTACGACCTGGGGAAGATCGGCGAGAGCTACTTCATCGCCATGGAGTACATCTTCGGGCGGGACATGCGCCGCATCATCCCGAAGGCGGACCAGCTCGGGATCCCGTTCCCCATGGTCTACGCGCTGAAGATCGCCTCCTCGGTCTGCGAGGGCCTCTACTACGCGCACGGCAAGACGGACCTCTACGGCAACCCGCTGAGCATCGTGCACCGCGACGTGACGCCGGAGAACATCTTCGTCTCCTTCGACGGGACGGTGAAGGTGCTCGACTTCGGCATCGCCAAGGCCACCAACCAGATCGAGCAGACGCGCGCCGGCGAGATCAAGGGGAAGCTCTCGTACATGAGCCCCGAGCAGTGCATGGGCAAGCCGCTCGACTGCAGGAGCGACATCTTCAGCCTGGGCGTGGTCCTCTACGAGTGGCTGACCGGCTTCCGCCTCTTCACCGGCGAGTCCGAGGTGTCGATCCTCAAGAGCATCACCGAGGGGAAGATCTACCGCCCGTCCTACTTCAAGGCCGACATCCCGGAGGCGGTGGAGAACATCCTGATGAAGGCGCTGGAGAAGGATCGCGAGCGCCGCTACCAGAGCGCGTGGGAGCTGCAGTACGACCTCGACCAGTTCCTGTCGCAGTACGAGTTCACGCCCTCCAACATCCACCTCTCGAACTTCCTCAAGCAGCTCTTCAGCGACGAGCTCGAGGAGGAGAAGGCCCGGCACGCCAGCCGCCGGGCGGAAGAGGCGAGCTCCTCCTCCGGCGCCTCCTCCGTGGAAGAAGAGGTCATCTCCGCCGCCGAGATCATCAGCGAGCTGGAGGGCCTGCCCCTCTCCTCCGAGGAGGCCTCCCACCGGCGGCGCACCGGCGAGCGGGTCTTGAACCTCCCCATCGACGCGGGGAAGTGGGACACGCTGGTCAAGGTCGCCACGCGCAACGGCAAGACCGTGCCGGCGCTGGTGCAGGAGATCCTCGCCGCGTGGCTGAAGTACCGCTGAACGGAGCGCGAACGTGCCGCGGGTGAAGCTGACGATCGAGTACGACGGGACGGACTTCGTCGGCTGGCAGGTGCAGCCCAACGGACGCAGCGTGCAGTCGGTGTTGGAGCGCGCGGTCGCAGGGCTGGTGGGCCACCCGGTCTCCCTCGCCGTGGCCGGCCGCACGGATGCGGGCGTCCACGCGGAAGGGCAGGTGGCGGCCTTCACCACGCACCGGGCACTGCCGAGAAAGGCGTACCTCCGCGGCCTCGGATCGCTGTTGCCCGAGGACGTCTCCGTGGTGGACGCCGAAGAGGTGCCGGAGGCGTTCGATCCCCGCCGGTGGGCGCTGGGCAAGCGCTACCGCTACCGGATCTCCAACCGCCCTGCGCGCTCGCCGCTCCTGCGCCGCACCCACTGGGAGATCTTCGGGCCCCTGGAGGTGGAGGCGATGGCGTCCGCCGCCCGCCTGCTCGAGGGTCGCCACGACTTCGCCTCCTTCCGGGCCGCCGACTGTGCCAGCCCCCACGCGGTGCGCGAGATCCGCAGCCTGACGGTGGAGGGAGCGCCGGGCGCGGACATCACCTTCACCGTGGATGGGACCGCGTTCGTGAAGCACATGGTCCGGAACCTGGTGGGCACCCTGGTGGAGGTCGGCCGGGGAAAGCGTCCGCCGCGGTGGGTGGGGGAGGTGCTCGCCTCGCGAGACCGCACCCGCGCCGGACCCACCGCGCCGCCGCAGGGCCTGTGCATGGTGCACGTCCTCTATGGAGAGGGGCCGAGGGGCCAGCCTCCGGCGGACGACGACGGGTAGGGCGGAAACGTCGAAATCGGCTACCGTCCCGCGCGTGACCACCTCTCGAAAAGCGGTGCTCCGGCGGGTGGAGAGCCGGGCGGCGCGCGCCTTCATCGCCATCGGCGTCGGCTTCCTCTCCTTCTTCCTGGGCGCGCTGATCGTCCCCGAGGTGCCGCTGCCGGCCTTCGTGGCGAAGGGCGGCGCGGGCGGGATCATCTTCGATACGGTGGTGCGCCAGCTCTGGGTGTGGGCGGTGATGCCCGCGCTGGTGTGGGGCGTGGCCCGGCTGCTCGAGCTGCGTCCGTGGGGAATCCCGGTGGGCGCCGCGGCCGCGGGCACCTTCTTCCACCTCTCCCTGGAGCTGCTCGCGGTGGGCACCGAGCTGCTGGTCAGCTATCCGTTTCGCACCGCCACGCTGGGGATCACCACGGCGGGAGGCGTGCTCCTCGCCCGGCAGGCGGTCCTCTCCGCGCGCCGCGCAGCCGATCGCAGGCAGCAGGCGGCAGATGCCTTCGCCGAAGCCCGCCGCAGCGAATACGACGCCTTCGCTGCCGAGGCGGCCCGGCTCGCATCGCTTCAGGCGCAGCGGGAGCAGGTCGCGGAGGTGGAGTCCCCGGCGCAGAAATATCCCGGTGAAAATGTGGGTTGACGCCCATGGGACCGGGGCGTAGAAGCCGCGCCCCTCGGGACTGCAGCACGGGTTCCGGGCTCCTTC
>CAZCWA010000358.1:0-5730 GCA_964502265.1 uncultured Myxococcaceae bacterium
CGGTGAGGGGCTCCTCGAAGGTGAAGGCCGCGGGCAGGAGCGCCTCGTTCTGCGGGTCGTCCACGTCGTACGCCCACACGGCTGCAGGCGAACCGCCCTGTCCCTTGGGCGTGGTCAACGTCCGCTGCGTCTCCGAGGTCCCCGCGGTCACCGCCGCCGCGCGCGCGCCCACGTGCACCGCGAGGTTCTCGGGCAGGCCGCTCCCGGTGAGCTGCACCACCGTGCCGCCCGACAAAGGACCGCGGTCCGGGGAGAGCGACGTCAATGAGAGCCCGTAGGTGTAGCGATACGGCGTGCTCCAGGTCTGCGCCCCGGCCTCGAGCCCAACGCCCACGATGCGCGCGCCGGTCCGCGGCGGCACCGTCACCTGCGCGGTGTTCGCCGAGAGGATCTGCGCTGTCGCCGGCACGCCGTCGACGAGGAAGACCGTGCCCGGGGTGTCGAAGCCCTCGCCGGTGAAGAGGACCGTGTTGCCGCCCTGCGCCGGCCCCACGTGGGGGAAGACGCCGTGCACGAGGAAGCCCGCGCCGCTCACGTAGGTGTAGCCGTTGCGCACCGTCCGCGAATCGCGCGGGGTGGTGACGGTCACTTCCGCCGCGCCCGCCGCCGTGGAGGGCGGCACGGTGACGGTGATCCGCCCGCCGTCGTGCACGGTGAAGGGCTCGGCCACGATGCCGCCGATGCTCACCGCGGTGGCGCCATCGAAGCCCTGCCCGAGGATCGTGATCTCCCCACCGCCCGTCAGGGGCCCGGTGGGCGGCGTGACCTCGGTGATGCGCAGGTCGTCGAAGTAGCGGAAGGCGCGCCGCTGCACGCCCACGCCGTTCTTCGAATAGACGGTGATGTCCACCGGCCCCGTGTCGAGGCCGCGCGGGGCGATGACCCGGACCTCGGAGGCGGAGACGAGGAAGGGCTCTGCCACGAGCTGGTTTCCGAAGAGCACCATCAGCTCGTCGGTGAAGCCCTGGCCGGTGAGGGTGACCTCGGTGCCGCCGCGCAGCGGGCCCTCCTTCGGAGAGACGCCGCGGAGGACCACCTCCTCGAAGTAGGTGAAGCAGCCCTTGCAGTTGAACTCCCCGTTGTCGTTCTGGATGACGACGTTGGCCAGCCCCACGTTCCCCGGGGGCACCCGCACGTCGATCGTCCCGTCGTCGATGATCTGGAAGTCCTGGACGATGTTCGAGCCGAACCGGATCGTCGTCCGCGCCTTCGCCTCGGTGACCCGCTCGCCGGTCCCGCGCACGAAGCCCGAGCCCTGGAAGGTGGTCTGAACCCCGCCGGTGGTCGGCGCGCGCGGCGGCAGCACCCGTTGCAAGGTCAGCTCGGGGGGAACGCCCGCGTCCGGGTCCGGGTCCGGGTCCTCGGGGCCGCCCGCATCCGGAAGCCCGCCGGCGTCGGTGGTACCGCCGTTGCCCGCGTCCACCTTCTCACCGGCGTCCACGCCGCCGTCCTGCGGCTTCTCCGGACAGCCCGCGAGGAAGGCCGCCAGCGCGGCCGCAGCGAGGAGTCGGTACAGGTGCGTCGGGGTCATGGGAGCTCCACCCTCAGCGAGTACGTGTTCTGCGTGCGTTCATCCGCCGCGCTGACGCGGACGAGCACGGTCTTCCCGCCCACCTGCGCCGCCGGGGCCTCGACGGCGGGCGTGCCCGGATCGTCCGAGCACCCGAGCTGCGTTCCGCCCTCGAAGGCGCACAGGGTGAGCAGCCCGTTCGAGGACTGGTACTCCACCAGCGAGACGCGAAGCCCCTTCCCGTCCGGCACCGGCACCGAGAAGTGATCCTTGTCCTGCGGGCAGATGGCGCCGTCCACCAGCCCCGCCGAGTTCAACGGCGTGGCCTGGGTGGAGAGGTCGTTGGGTTCCCAGCCGTCGTCGTCGCAGGGGAAGCCGCGGCTGAGGAGGAAGCGCACGTCGTAGTTCTGGAACGCGTCCGTGGACGAGATGGCGACGTAGTAGGTGTCCGGCACCGCGGCCACGTACGAGGTCAGAAGCCTCCCCGCCGCCACCGAGCGCCCGCTCGGGTCCTGGATGACGGTGGTGAAGGTGTTCTCCGCGAACGGGTCTGCGTCCACCAGCGCCGAGAGCTCGTCCCCGCGCGAGAGGGTGAAGGCGTAGAAGTCCACGTCGTTCTCGCACAGGGTCAGCCCCGCGTGCGCCACGTTGACCTGCACGCCGCGCGCGGTCGAAGCCTCGTTGTTGGGCTCGAAGCGGTCCGGCTGGCAGGCGCGCGGCGTACACCGCCCGGTGCCCACGTTGCACTTCTGATCCGGCGCGCAGTTCTCGTCCGACACGCACGGCGGCGGCTTGTCCACGCACTGTCCCGTCGGGCGGTGGCAGATGAGCGGCACCCGGCAGTCCCGATCGAGGTAGCAGCGCTCCTGCGACACGCACCTGCCCGCCGCGTCGCACAGAAGGCCGATGCCGCACTCCGAGGACTCGGTGCACTGCACGCAGCGGTCGTCCACGCAGCGCTCGCCGCCCACGCACACCGTGCTCTCCGTCTCCGCCGTGCAGCGCGGCACGCATGCGTGAAGCCCCGTGTTGCAGACCTCACCCGCCGAGCAGTCCCCGTCGTCCGAGCACCCCAGGTCCTCCTCGCAGACGAAGTTCACCGCGTTGCAGCGCATGTTCGCCGGGCATTCGGAGGAGACGCCGGAGGGGCACTGCTGCACCTCGCTCGAGTCCCTGCACAGGCCCTGCACGCACCACTGGCCGGCGCTGCACTGGGCGTTGCCCTCGCACTGGGTGCCCCAGCCCTCACGCAGGGCGCAGCGCTTCGTCCCCGCCTCGGCGTCGATGCGGCACTCCTCCTTCTGGCGGCACTGGCCGGAGGTCTCGCAGTCCGCGCAGAACTGGCCGGCGCTGCAGACCTGGCCTTCGACCGTGCAGTCCGCGCGCGTCTGGCACTGCGGCCCCTGCGTCCCGCCGTCCGTCTCGTCCGTGGGGTCGGTGTTCGGACAGCCGGTGACGAGGAGCGCCCCGAGGAGCAGCCCGGCCACCGCGGCGAACGACGCCTTCATCTGACCTCGTGTGCCGTGTCTCATTGCAGCGCGGTCACCTCTCCGGACGGCCACTTGATGTCGGCGACGCCCCAGAACTGGCCTGCCGCGGTGAGCGTGCGCTTGCCCTCGAACTCGAGCTTGCCGCGGACGTAGACACGGACGGTGACCTCGCTGGCGGGGTTGGTGGCGAAGTGCTCGTTCGCGTATTCGGCCACCACGCGGAAGGTGTGGTTGTCCGGCGGGTTCACGTAGCCCACCACCTCGGGCCCGTAGCCGGTGAGCGCGTCGCTGAGGAACTCCGGATCGTCGGTGTCGTCGCCGAGCACGCCCCAGTCCGGGCGCTTGTTGATGCGGTGGCAGTCGTTGGGGATGTTCCCCACCTGCGTGTGCGGCGTCTTGAGGAAGTGCAGGTCGATGTCCGTCACCGTGTTGTTCCAGAACATCTCCACCAGGAGCTGCTGCGCCGGCGCAGAGACGATGCTCGCGCGCGCCACCGTGAGGCTCTTCGCGCCCTCGGCGTCCGTCACCTGAAGCTCGACCACGTACTCCCCGGGCAGCGAGGCATCGAGCGTCATCCGCGTCAGCGGCTGCTCCGGTCCTTCGATGACGGTCTCCGCCCCGAGCGGCTTCTGCCGCAAGGACCAGCGCCAGGTCAGCGGCACGTCGCCGTCCGGATCGTTGGAGTCCGTGCCGTCGAGCTCCACCACCATCCCCGGCGCGCCGACGCCCAGCGGCTTGATCAGCGCGATGGGCGCCCGGTTGATGCGCGCGGTCAGCGGGATGACCACCTCGCGGTTGTCCGGGTCCGTGCCGCGCAGGCGGATGCTCCCGCTCGCAGACTCCGGTCCGCCCGCCACCGCGGTGAAGCGCACGGTGAGCTGGATCTGCCCCGGCAGCCCCGCGTCCGTCTGATGCGGGATCGTCGCCGGCGTGCTCGCCGAGCCCACGAAGGAGAACGCGTCGCTGGTGCCCTCGGTGAAGGCGAGCTCCTCGAGGATGAGGTCCGCCGTCCCGGCCGAGCGGATGACGAAGGACTGCACCGCGGAGGTGCCCTCGGCCACGCGCCCGAAGTCGATCGCTTGTGGGTCCACCTCCATCACCGCGCGCGTCGAGCCCTCGCCCTTCAGCGTCACCTGGACGGTGGGGTTGTCGAGGTCGTCGGTCTCGAGCACCAGGGTGGCCTCGTAGGCGCCCTCCAGCGGCGGCGTGAAGGTGACGAGGATCGGCTTCTCCTCGGAAGCGCCCACCTCATCCGGCGTTTCGAGGATCCCGAACGGGCCGTCCGCGTCCGCCTCCGCGAGCGAGACCGCCTTCACCGTGAGCGTTCCGCGGCCCACGTTGACCACGAGCACCTCGCCCTGGCGGGCGTTGAGCACCGGCACCGGGCCGAAGTCGTAGACCTCCTGGGGCGGCACGAGCTGGGGACGCACGCTCTGCGTCTGGTCCGGGCCGCAGGCGAGGACGGCCACCGCAGTGCACGCGAAGGCGAGGAGGCTGCTGCTTCGAAGGATGGCACGCGTCACGGGCCGTTCCCCTCTTCGTAGTACTGGATGTCGATCTCCGCGCGCAGGCCCGGCACCGAGTCGCCGGAGAAGAAGATGACGTTGGTCTCCGGCTCGTACTCCCAGCCGTCTGCGCCGCCCTGCTTCGGCGTACAGAGGAGCGCCAGCTCGTTGGACGCCGCGCCCTCGCAGGCGGTGCGGTCGCTGGAGGCGCAGGCGTTCACCGTCTCCGGGTCCGCGTTGCACGGGTAGCGGACCTCGATCTTCAAGGTCTCCACGTTGGGCTTGCGGGTGAGCGCGAACTTCCGCTTCAGCCCCACCGCGTTGTTGGCGAGCTTGCGCAGGGTGACCGAGAAGTTGGTGTCGCAGATGTTGCCGCTCTCGCCGCCGGAGCGGGCCACCAGGTCCAGGTACCGCGCGCCCACCACCGCCGAGCAGGCGTTCTGCTCATCCGTCCCGACGATCGCCGCCAGCGTCACCGTGCCGTCGTTGCCGATGCCGTTGGCGGTCTCGAACGCGCGCCAGTAGTAGCGCAGGTCGCCGGGGGAGACGTCCTCCTCGTCGCTGACGAAGATGACGTAGACGAACGCGTCCGGGCGGAGGAAGTCGATCGGGAACTGGCCGGGACACGCCTGCAGGCACGCCGCGTCGGTGCAGCGGAACTTGCAGTCGTCGATCTGCTGGAGCTTCGGCGCGTTGACCTGCTTCTGCCGGTCGAGCGCCATCTTCGCCGCCTCGAGCCCCTGCTCGTTCGCGCTGCCACTCGTGCCCACGCGGATGTTGTTGGCGAAGGCGGTGACCACGTTGCCGGTCTGCGGCGAGAGGATGCGGGGTGAGCCCTTGAAGTTGCCCTTGTCGTTGAGGACGTCGGTGGTGGTCACCGCGATGCGGTAGTCGATCTCGCCGCGGGTGAAGAGCTCGATGAAGGATTGGAAGTTGCGGGCGAGGTTCTCCTGCTCCTCGAGCATGGACCCCGAGTTGTCGACCACCCAGAGCACGTCGACCTTCGAGGCGGACTGCTGCGCCCAGGAGTCCACGAACACGTCCGGCGGGAGCGTGGGGCGGAGCTGATCGTCCGGACAGCCGGCGAGCGGCACCGCCAGCAGTGCGAGCAGGAGGGGTACTCGGCGCATGAAGGGGAGCCTAGCAAAGTGCGGCTGCCCGACGGCCATGGGGCAGTGAGGAGGAAGCGCGGGTCGATCAGGTTAGCCGACAGAGCGGGCGGGCG
>CAZCWA010000359.1:0-5723 GCA_964502265.1 uncultured Myxococcaceae bacterium
CGACATGATACAGTGCAAGAAAAATGGCGAATTTCCGAGAGGCTGCCGTCTGGTCTGGAAACTCCGCTTCGAGATGCGAGAGTGCCGCTTTGCCGGAAGGCGTCAAGACGATCGCCTCGTCGACAAAAGATGGGATAGTCAGTTTCTCAGTCATGACGCCATGAGTGCAAGCAAGCCCAAGGGCAGCAGCATTCAGTGTCCTGTCGACTTCCAACTCCTCCGGCTTCTCGCGCATCTGGCCTCCCGCTAATGAGGTTCTACTCCACCACACACAACTTCGCGTTCATCTCCACGGCCTGTCCCTCCTTGGCCATGACCTCGGTGACCTTACCGGCCTTGGGGCTCTTCAGCTCGTTCTCCATCTTCATGGCCTCGACGACCACGAGTCCCTGCCCCTCGGCCACTTCGTCCCCGGCCTTCACGAGGACCTTCACGACCTTCCCGGGCATGGGGGCGACGATGGTCTGCTTGCCCTCCACGGAGAACCCTGCGGCGGCGGCCCGGAGGCGGCGGCGGCGTTCATCGGCGACGTCAACCCGGACGACCTGGCCCTTCACCAGGACGGCCACTTCGTCTCCCTGCTCCTCGAACTCCACGCCCGTCGACTGACCGTCCAGGATCATCGACACGGCGCCGTGCTCGAGCGCGAGGGCGTCGATCTCGTGGCGGGTGCCGTTCAGGGTCAGCGCGTAGCGGCCCTCGCCGAGCGGCTGGAGGTCCACCTCCGCCGGCTCCTTCCTGCCCTTCACCGTCGCCCAGTAACGCACCGTCTTGCCCGCCATCACCGCATCCCTCCCTTCCGCACGCCCAGCCGCCACGCGGAGGGCTTCGTGGACGCACCCTGCGAGCCCGCGCCGGCGCCGCTCGGCAGGGTGTACTTCTTCGCCTCGTCCCGCTGGTGCGCGAAGACCACCGCGGCCAGCGTGGCGAGCTCCTCCATCTTCTCGGTCGGCTTGCCCACCAGCGCGTCGTGGTGCCGCGCGAGGAACGAGGTGTCGTAGTCGCCCTCGCGGAACTCGGCGTTCAGCATGATCGCCTGGAGGTAGCGCACGTTGGTGGTGATGCCCTTCACCACGTACTCGTCCAGCGCCCGGCACATCCGCGCGATGGCCTCGGCCCGCGTGGGCGCCCACACGGACAGCTTGCTGATCATCGGGTCGTAGAAGTTCGGCACGGTGTACCCGGCGAACACGCCCGAGTCGTCCCGCACGTTCGGCCCGCCCGGCACCCGCAGGTAGCGGATCTTCCCCGGCGACGGCATGAAGTTCTGGCCCGGGTCCTCGGCGTAGATGCGGACCTCGATCGCGTGTCCGTTCGGCTCGGGCGCGCTCAGCATGGGCAGCTTCTCGCCCTGCGCCACCCGGAGCTGCCAGGCCACGAGGTCCACGCCCGTCACCCACTCGGTGACCGGGTGCTCCACCTGCAGCCGCGTGTTCATCTCGAGGAAGTAGAAGTTCCGCTTCGCGTCGACGAGGAACTCGACCGTGCCCGCGCCCACGTAGTCCACCGCGCGCGCCGCCTTCACCGCGACCTCGCCCATCTGCGCGCGAAGCTCCGGCGTCAGGATGGGGGAGGGCGTCTCCTCGACGACCTTCTGGTGCCGGCGCTGCGCCGAGCACTCGCGCTCGTTGAGGTGGATGATGTTCCCGTGCTGGTCGCCGAAGACCTGGATCTCGACGTGGTGCGGCTTCTCGAGGAACTTCTCGATGTACACCGAGTCGTCCCCGAACGCGCTCATCGCCTCCGAGCGCGCCGCCCGGTACGCCGAGTCGAACTCGCCCGCGCTCTCGATCTTCCGCATGCCCTTGCCGCCGCCACCGGCCGCGGCCTTGAGCATGATCGGGTAGCCCACCTTCTCCGCGAAGGCGCGCGCCTCGTCGATGTCCTTCAGCGGCTCGGAGCCCGGCACCACCGGCACGCCCGCCTTGATCATGTTCGCGCGGGCCCGCGTCTTCTCGCCCATCGCGTCCATCGCGCTCGCCGGCGGGCCGACGAAGATGAGCCCCGCCGCCTCGCACTTGCGCACGAACGACGCGTTCTCGGAGAGGAAGCCGTAGCCGGGGTGGATCGCGTCCGCGCCCGACTTCTTCGCGACCTCGATGATCCGCTCCTGCACGAGGTAGCTCTCTCGCGAGGGCGGCGGTCCCACGCAGTACGCCTCGTCCGCCATCCGCACGTGCAAGGCGGAGCGGTCCGCCTCCGAGTACACCGCGACGGTCTTGATCCCCAGCTCGCGGCACGTCCGCATCACGCGGATGGCGATCTCTCCGCGGTTCGCTACCAGCACCTTCCGGATTCGCGACGACATGGCCCGGGCACATACCACGGGCCGAACCGTCGCGAAGACCCCTCGCTACGCGTGCGTGCGTCTGCGCGTGCTGACACCGGTGCCGCCGCCCAGGCCTCCGCGAGATGAGCCGCCGCGAACCGCCTGCACCGCGCCGATGATCAGCGCCACCACCGCCGCCGCCAGCACCAGCCACAGCACGCCGCCCACCACCGCGCGCGTCACCGTCAGCACCACCCACAGCGCCGCCAGCGCCACGCCCAACAAAAGGATCTTCCTCCCCATGGTCACCTCCTCCGGGTTCGAAGGTGCGCACCGCAACCGGTCGCCGGATCCCGGCCACGGCAGAGGTGGCGGGCGCCCGGTCTCCTGCCCGCTGGGCTTTGAAGCCATGCCGGATCGCAGCAAGAAGCGGATCGCGCGCGGCAGCCTCCGGCGACATGCTCCCTTCATGAGCCAGAGCGACTTCGCCCGCGTGGCCCGGGCCATCGAGTTCCTCGCCCAGGCGAAACGAGCGCCCAGCGGCCCGCCCACGCTCGAGGAGACCGCCGCGCACGTCGGGCTCAGCCCCTCCCACTTCCAGCGTCTCTTCGAACGATGGGCCGGCGTCAGCCCCAAGCGCTTCCTGCAGTTCCAGACGCTCAGCGAGGCGCGCCGTCTGCTCGCCGAGGGCGACCGCAGCCTCCTCGAGGTGACGCACGACGTCGGCCTCTCCAGCCCGAGCCGCCTGCATGCGCTCGTCCTCTCCTGGGAGACGATGACCCCCGGCGAGCTCCGCCACGGCACCACGCCCATCCGCTGGGGTGTGCACGAGACGCCGCTCGGCGCCGCGGTGTTCGCGTGTACCGAGCGCGGGCTGTGTGGCGTGGAGTTCCTGGCGTCGGGAGATGACGATGGCGCGGAGGCAGAGGCATCCGTCCGTCGCCGATGGCCGAAGGCGCCGACTCGCCACGAGCCCACGGTCACTGCGCCTTTCGCAAGCGCGTTGAACGAACGGCTCGCAGGGACCGAGCGTCCCGCGCCGCTGTCGCTGCTCCTCGGCGGCACGCCCTTCCAGATGAAGGTCTGGGAGGCGCTCCTGCGGATCCCGCCCGGCCGCGTCACCACCTACGGCGCATTGGCGCGGGAGGTGGGCGCACCGAACGCGTCACGCGCGGTGGGCTCGGCGGTGGGCGCGAACCCGCTCGCGGTGCTGGTGCCCTGCCACCGCGTCATCCAGGCCTCGGGCGCGATGGGCGGTTACCGCTGGGGCGAGGCACGCAAGAGGGCGCTGCTCGGCCTCGAGTGGTGCCGCACCGCCTCCTGATTCAGACCCACGCCTCCGAACGCTCCGCCTGCACCTGTTGATCGAGCCGCTGCAGCACGCGCTGAAGCCGCTCCCGCCTCGCCCGCAGGTTCGCGCGGTACTCGCGGTTGTCGGTGTGGAACGCCTCCTCTTGCAGGTCGTTCACCGCCACGCGCAGCACGTCGAGCAGGTCGCTGACCTCCAGGTCGTTCAGCTCCATCCTCATCCTCATCACCGCCTTCCCAGACAACTCCGGTCCCACCTCGTACGATGCGGACGCGCGCCCCCTCCTGCAGGCTCTGGACGCGGCGAGCGCAGGGAGGAGCGCACGTGCGGCTCTACGAACCACTGGAGACCCCCAGGCCGTTCGCGGACGGGATCTGGATCGTCGACGGGCCGCTGGCGCGGATGCAGCTCGGGATGGGGGTGAGCATCCCGTTCCCCACGCGGATGACAGTGGTCCGGCTCTCGGGCGGAGAACTCTTCCTCCACTCGCCCACGCGGTTCAGCGAGGCGCTGGCGGAGCGGGTGAGCGCGCTCGGACGCGTGGCGCATCTCATCTCGCCGAACATGCTCCACTACGAGAACATCCCGGCGTGGAAGCGCGCCTTCCCTGAGGCCGTGTGCTGGGCCTCGCCGGGCGTGATGAAGCGGGCGGAGGGACAGGGGATCGCCATCTCCTTCGATCGCGATCTCGAAGACGCGCCGCCGGAGGCGTGGGCGGACGAGCTGGATCAGCTCCTCTTCAGCGGCAGCCGGTTCGTCGACGAGGTCGTCTTCTTCCACCGCGAGAGCCGCACCCTCCTGCTCACCGATCTCATCCAGAACTTCGAGCCGGACAAGCTCACGTCGACGCAGGCGTTCGTCGCGCGGATCGGCGGTGCGCTGGATCCGGACGGCCGGACGCCGCTCGACTTCCGCGCCACCTTCGTCGGCCGCAAGGCGCAGGCGCGGCGCCACCTCGAGCGGATGCTCGCGTGGGAACCGGAGCGCATCGTCCTCGCGCACGGCCGCCTCTATGAGGAGGACGGCACGTCGGAGCTGCGACGGGCGATGCGCTGGTTGGGGTGAAGCCCCGGAAGCTAAAGCGGAATGTTCCCGTGCTTCCTCGGCAGGTTCTCCTGCCGCTTGTCCTTCAGCATCTCGAGGGCGCGGACGATCTTCCCGCGGGTCTCCTCGGGCCGGATGACCTCGTCCACGTAGCCGAGCTCCGCCGCCTTGAACGGGTTGGCGAACTTCTCGCGGTAGTCGTTCACCAGCTTGGTGCGCTCGGCGTTGGGGTCCGCGGCCTTCTGCAGCTCGTTGCGGAAGATGATGTTCACCGCGCCTTCGGGGCCCATCACCGCGACCTCGGCGGTGGGGTAGGCGTAGTTGATGTCCGCGCGGATGTGCTTGGACGCCATCACGTCGTAGGCGCCGCCGTAGGCCTTCCGCGTGATGACGGTGATCTTCGGCACCGTGGCCTCGGCGTACGCGTAGAGCAGCTTGGCGCCGTGGGTGATGATCCCGCCCCACTCCTGCGAGGTCCCGGGGAGGAAGCCCGGCACGTCCACCAGGGTGATCAGCGGGATGTTGAAGCAGTCGCAGAAGCGCACGAACCGCGCCGCCTTGAGCGAGGCGTTGATGTCCAGGCACCCGGCCAGCACCGCCGGCTGGTTGGCCACGATGCCCACGCTCTTCCCGTTCATCCGCGCGAAGCCGATGACGATGTTCTTCGCGAAGTGCTCCTGCACCTCGAAGAAGTGCTTGTCGTCCACGATCTCCCGCACCAGCTCCTTCACGTCGTAGGGCTTGTTCGGGTTGGTGGGCACCAGCGTCTTGAGCGCCTCGCTGGTCCGGAACGGATCGTCGTCCGTCTCCGCCGCCGGCGGGTCCTCGGTGTTGTTCGAGGGCAGGTACGAGAGCAGCTCGCGGGTGAGGAGGATCGCCGCCTGCTCGTTGTCCGCCGCGAAGTGCGCCACGCCCGACTTCTGGTTGTGCGTCAGCGCGCCGCCGAGGTCCTCCTTGGTCACCTCCTCGTGCGTCACCGTCTTGATGACGTCCGGGCCGGTGATGAACATGTAGGAGGTGTCCTTCACCATCACGATGAAGTCGGTGATGGCCGGCGAATACACAGCGCCGCCCGCGCACGGCCCGAGGATGAGGGAGATC
>CAZCWA010000360.1:0-5714 GCA_964502265.1 uncultured Myxococcaceae bacterium
AGGTTGTGGACGCGCTTCCAGGGGATGGGCTGGTCCTTGAAGTAGGCGTCCCGCACCGTGTCCAGCAGGGGGCTCTTGTTCCAGATCTGCGAGTGGCAGCCCATGCACACCTGGGTGTCCGGGATGCCCGCCGTGGCCGCCTCCTCCACCGCGAAGTGGCAGAACCGGCAGTCGAGCCCCACGTCGACCACGTGGTGCCGGTGGTCGAACTGGACCGGCTGCTGGTGCGGGTGATTGGTGCCTGTGCCAAACGGTGTCCGCACGTAGAGGAGCAGGCCCGCAATCGCCACCGCGGGCACCCCCGCGGCGATGGCGATGCTCAGCCGGGCCACCGTATTGAAATGCTTGGGGAACAGTGCGCTCATGCTGGGCGCTCTCGGGCTGGACTGCGGTGCGCGACCGTGAAGCGGGGTCGCGTCGCAGTGGGACGGGACTGCGATGGGGCCAAACGGGCGCCGTCTTTACGTGTCAAGGCGGCCGGGTGTCTAGCGCTAAGAACTTGAGGTACACATCAGAAATGTTGTTTGACCTACGAGGGACGGCAGGGCTCTTTACTCCGTTCCCGGATCAGATCCGGCGCCAGGGGAGGGCACGGGTTCGAGGCTCCGCACCTCCAGCTTCGGGAGTGGGGAGAGCTTCGAGGCGACGCTGATCCGGATCGCCCGCTCCTGCGCGGTGCGGCGGTCGGTGTCGCCGGTGCGGGCGGTGATCACGAGCAGCCCCGCTTCTGGATCCAGGTAGTTGGGCGCAACCCCGATGCGCGGGCGCGAGGCCAGCTCACCGAATGCGACGAGCGCCAGCATCCGGCCCTCGGCACGGGCCGCCATCGCGCGCAAGGCCTCGCGGGCCTCCGGGCGGAAGGTGAGGGTGACGATGGGCTCCTCGGTCTGACGGTGGGCGCCGATCTTCACGTCCACGATGTCCTGCGCGGAGAGCCGGGGGAGGGGCTCGGCGCGCCACAGGGCGCAGGGCGGCGGCGTCCCCTTGGGCCTGGGCGGGATGCACTCGATCGCGAACTGCTCGTCGCCCTGAAGCCCCGAGGGATCGGCCTTCTCCCGGGTCGCCTCGCGGCCCCGGCCGAGGATCCACGGCCTCGGGTTCTCCGGATCCACGCCACCGTCGCCCAGCCAGCCGCCCGGCGGTCCGCCGTCCGGATCGCTCTCGTCGAGCGCGGCCAGCTCTTCCGGCGTGCGCTGCGGCTCCGCGAGGAGGTGGAAGGTGAGTGGCTCCGGCCGGAGCACCGACTGGAGAAGCGGCTCGGCTTCGGCCACGCGGCGGAGGGTGAGCTCTATCTCGCGGTCATCGGCGCGGACGATTCGGCTGTCCAGCCCGAGCAGCACCAGCCGCTCGATGAGCGCCTTCGCCGCCGCCTCGCCGCCACCTTCCGGGGCTGCGAGGACCACCCGGACGTCCTCCCGCCCGGAGTGATCGCGCGAGGCGACGGGCGCCCGCCGCGCCATCCAGACCCCGAGCACCACCAGCAGCACCACCGCGGCGGGAACGATGAACCAGGTACGGGAGGAGCCGGCCGCCATGGGGGCCGCGTCTATCTCCCCGATCCCTGCCTGTCGAGTTTCAACGACGCCCGCGGCCTGCAGTCGCCCTGATGCGACCGTGAAGTCCGCTGCCGCAGAAGAGGGCTACGGCGCGGTGCGCGCCCGGACCCGCTGCGGCACCAGCAGGCGCGGCATCATCCGGAGCAGCTCCGGCACGCGGCGGGCGCCCGGCTCGGCGATGCGCAGGCCCAGGCTCGCGGCGCCCACGCGCGCCACCGCGGTGAGCAGGAAGAGCACGTGCAGGTCGTACAGCTCGTGCCCCATCAGCGTGAAGCGGTCCGGCACCGCCTGCGCGATGAGGCCGCCCGCCGCGGTGGCGATCGTGAATGCGACCCCGCCCACCATCGCGAACGCGCCCAGGTAGAACGGCCGGCCTTCGCGCGGGGCCAGCGACAAGGGCAGGGCGAACGCGGCCACGCCGTGGCCACCCCAGAGGATGCCGGAGAGGAGCACGTCCAGCGCCAGCGGGAGCAGCAGCATCTGGGGGGTGGGGAAGAGCCAGAGCAGCGGGATGATCGACACCCCGTAGGAGCAGAAGAGCAGCACCGGCTTCGCGCCCAGCCGGTCGATGGCGCGTCCCCACAACGGCGCCGCCAGCATGCGCACGAAGGCCACCGCGGTGCCGTGAACCGCCATCATCGTGAACCCCATCTCGAGGTTCCGCAGCATGTGCAGCGCGAAGTAGGAGGCGGCGAGGCCCACCGCGCCGTTCCACACGAGCTGGTAGACGAGGAACCCGCGCGCGTCCGGATCGCGGAAGGGGAGGGTGGACTGCGCCAGCGTGGGCGGGCTGCGCGGCGGTTGCGGGGCCGCGAGCCTTTCGCCGTCGGACATCGTCTCCGGGTCGTGCTGGAGCGAGAGCAGCCAGGAGGTCACCGCGCCCGCGAGGCACGCGAGCACGGCCAGCCCGGCCAGCGCGAGCCCCACCCGGCCGTCGGCGCGGAAGGTGTCGAGCGCGAGGCCGGAGCCCGCGGAGGCGGCGGCGCCGGCGAAGAGGCACAGCCCGGTGCGCCGGCCGAAGTAGCGGCCCCGGAGGCGCTCGGGGACGAGCTCGCCCATCCACGCCACCCAGGCGTTGTTGCCCAGCACTCCGAGCGCGGCGCTGAAGGCGGCCACGCCGAGGAGGATGAGCTGCTTCGAGGCGTCGCCCAGCGGGAGGAAGGGCAGCGCGATGAGCGGCAGCAGCGCCTGGCGCGAGAGCCCCACCATCCACAGGCTCGCGCGGCGGTGGCCCAGCAGGCGGGTGGTGAACGCCGCCGGGAGCTGCACGAGGTGCGCAAGCTGCGGCAGCGCGGCCACGAGGCCGATCACCACCGGGCTCGCGCCGAGGTGCATCGCGTAGCCGGTGAGCACCGCGCCGCCCGCGCAGGCGGTGACGACCTCGGCGAGCATCCCCTCGCCGGTGGAGATTTTCAGGGCCCGGCGGACGCGGGAGGGGGCCGCGCGCCGCGCCTTGCCCGCGGTGATGGGCGCGCCGGAAAGCCCAGCGCTGCCGCCCGGCGAGGTGGTGCCGGGCCGAAAGACGGGCAGCGCCGAGGCGAGCGCTGCGAAGGAGCGGGTGAAGCGGCGGGGGGAACGGGCGGGTGCGGAGGCCACGGAGGTCCGGCCATGGTGACAGAAGGCCAGACGCCGGCAAGGCGGGTCGCGGCGGCCTCGGCCCGGGTGCCTGCCCACCGGTCGGCAGGACTCACCCGAAAGCAGAAAGGGCCACCGGGTCGCCCCGATGGCCCTTCGTTCACCGCACCGCGGCGTCCGCTGCTAGTTGGCGCGCGCCAGCTTGACCACCAGCCGCTTCAGGTCCTCGTTGACCTTCACGAACTGGGTCTTGCCGCGCTCCTCCTCGAGCTGCTTCTCGATCGTCTCCAGCTTCGCCTTCGCCTGGGCGTAGGCGTCCTTGCTGTCGGTGATGAGCCAGTCCGCCGCGGTGATCGCCGCGTAGCGGGTGTCGAGGTTGGCGTCCGACAGGCGCTTCACCAGCTCCGCGGTGTACGCCGCGTCACCGGAGCGGCCGAGCTCGAAGGCCGCGCGCTCGCGCACGCCGGCGTCCTCGTGGTCCAGCTTCTTCACCCAGCAGGCGAAGTCCTTCTTGCACTCCTTCGCCGCCTCCAGCCGCTTCATCTGCTTGCCGATCGCCTCGGCGTGCTTGGCCGCGCCCGCCGCGACGTCCTTGCACGGCTCGTAGACGGGGTCCTCCTTGCAGTACGCACCGTGGATGGCCGGCTCGTCCTTCTGGAGCTTCGCCATCGCCGCCAGCTCGTTCTCGCCGCCCAGCATGGCGATGCCCACGATCAGCGCCTCGCGCGAGTCCCAGGCGCCCTTCTGCGCGGCCTTCACCAGCGCCGGCACCGCCGCCGGATCGCCGATGCGGACCAGCGCGCGGATGTACTCGGCGCGGGTGGCCGGCTCCTGCTCGTCCAGCATGGACACCAGCACCGGCACCGCCGCCTTCGACCGCATCCGGCCCAGCGCGTCCGCCGCCTTCATCCGGACGAGGAGCTGCTCGGCGAAGCCGTTCTCGTACTTGAGCTGCTTGAGCAGCGCCTTCTCCGCGTCCTTCGCCTCCGCGTGGAGGTCGCCCAGCACCTGCGCCGTCTTCGCGTACACCGCCGGCTCGATGACCTTGTTCTCGCGGGTCCACTCGAGGAACGCCTTGTCCTCGCCGGCCATCAGCGGGATCAGCGCCGGCACCGCGGGCGCGCCGATCTGGTAGAGCGCGAACGAGCTCTCCACGTAGAAGGAGACGCCCTTGCGCTCCTTGAACATCATCTGCTTCAGCGCCGGCACCGCCTTCGCGTCCGCGATCTGACCCAGCGCCTGGATGGCCTTCTTGGCGATGAACGGCTCCACCGAGTCGTGGGTGGCCAGGTCGATCAGCGGATCCACCGCCTCCTTCGCCTTGAGCTGCCCGAGCGCGGTGATCGCCTCGATCTTCACGTAGTTGTCCCGCGCCTTGATCAGCTTGAGGAGCGTGGGCACCGCCTTCCGGTCGCCGATGGCACCGAGCGCGCCGGTGATTTCCTTGTTCATCTGGTTGTGGGCCGGGTCCGACTCGCCCAGCACCAGCGCGTCCGCCAGCGCGTCCACCGAGGTCGGGCTCTTCATGTCCGCGAGGATCTTCGCGATGCCCGCCTTCACCGCCGGCGCCTTCTCCTTGCCCAGCGCCTCGTGCAGCATCGGCAGGAAGTTCTCCTTGAGGTGCGGAGACTTGCGGAGCTCGGAGACGACGCGCTCCTTGTTCTTCGCGCCCTGCTGGCTCTCGAGGGCCTTGGCCCAGTGCTCCGGGGTGGAAGGATCGCTCTTGCAGGCGACCAGCAGCATCGCGGCGGCGACGAGGCCGGCGCGCAAGGATTGACGCAGCATTGGGAAGCCCCCAGGGACCAGGTGGACGAACGAATGGAAGATGAAGGCGTTTAACCCGTGGACGTTTACAGGGTCAACCCGCCCTGTCATACGCTGCGGCTCTCCATGGATGCACCTCCCACTCCCGAGCAGACGGGCCGCCCGCGTCCGGGCCGCCGGCGCTACGTCCTCGATCGGCGCTTTCAGTACAAGTACACGGGCATGCTCGCCGTGCTCGGGGGGCTCATCGCCCTCGGGTTCGGCAGCCTCATGTTCCTCGCCTACCGGGATGCCGTGCGTGCGCTCGCTCCCGCAGGCGGGACGCAGGCGCTCGAGCGGCAGGACGCCATGCTGGTCGGCCTCGTGCTGCTGGGCGTGGTGGGCCTCACCCTCGCGCTCGCCCTCTTCGGGCTTCTGATCACCCATCGCATCGCCGGTCCGGTCTACGTGATGTCCAACTACATGGGCGTGCTCGCGCGGGGCCGGTACCCGATCATGCGGCCTTTGCGGAAGACGGACGAGCTGCGGGACTTCTTCGAGCGCTTCGAGCAGGCGGTGGAGAAGATCCGCGGCCGCGAGCTGGACGAGCTGCAGGTGCTGGAGGAGAGCCTCCCGGTGCTGCAGGACCTCGCGGCCACGGAAGAGGCGAGGCGGCGGGTGGAGGCCCTGAGGGCGATGCTCGAGCGCAAGCGCGAGGCGATCAGCCGGGTGCCCGCCGGCGGTCATCGGAGGGCGGACGCGGCGTGATGCGGATCGTGTTCATGGGCACGCCGGCCTTCGCGGTGCCCTCCCTGGAGGCGTGCCTGCAGGTGGGCGAGG
>CAZCWA010000361.1:0-5694 GCA_964502265.1 uncultured Myxococcaceae bacterium
GCGCGCCCACCGGCTCGCGGCGGGTGATGGTCTACAACCCGCCGGTGGTGAACCCGGAGCTCGGCATCCGCGAGAGCTACCTCAAGGCCTCGGTGAAGCTGACGGCTTCGCTGGTGCGCCGCGGCGTCTCCACCATCCTCTTCGGCCAGTCGCGCAACTCGGTGGAGGTGATGCTCAAGTACCTCCGCGAGCGGCTCGCCGCGGACAAGATCCCCGCCGAATCGATCATGGGCTACCGGGGCGGCTACCTGCCCGCGCGGCGCCGCGAGATCGAAGCGCAGCTTCGCGCCGGGGAGATCCGCTGCGTGGTGGCCACCAATGCGCTGGAGCTGGGCATCGACATCGGCTCCTTGGACGCGGTGGTCTGCGCCGGCTACCCGGGCAGCGTGGCCGCGCTGTGGCAGCGGTTCGGGCGGGCGGGACGAAGGCAGGGACAGAGCCTCGCGCTGATGGTGGCGTCCTCCGCGCCGCTGGATCAGTTCTTCGCGTCGTCGCCTCACGCGCTGACCGGCTCGCCGGTGGAGGAGGCGCGGATCGATCCGGACAACGTGGAGATCCTCGTCCAGCACCTCAAGTGCGCGGCCTTCGAGCTCCCCTTCGAGGAGGGCGAGGGCTTCCGCGACGTGCCCCCGCCGGCGACCTCCGATGCGCTGGAGTTCCTGTCGAGCCATGGCGTGCTGCACCCCGCCGAGGGCGCCGCGGGCAAGCGCACCTTCCACTGGTCCTCGGACGCGTACCCGGCGAACCACGTGTCGCTGCGCAGCGTGGGCTGGGACAACGTGGTGATCGTGGAGCTGGGGACGGACCGGACGCTGGGCGAGATGGACTGGCGAAGCGCGCACACGATGCTGCACGAGCAGGCCATCTATCAGCACGACGGCGAGCAGTATCAGGTCGAGAAGTTCGACCACCCGAACCACAAGGCCTTCGTGCGCAAGGTGGCGCCGGACTACTTCACCGACGCGATGACCTACACCCGGGTGGAGGTGACGCAGGAGGACCTCGCGCGCGAGCCGGGCACGGACGGGCTCGGCTTCCGCGTGGGCGCCGGCGAGGTCTCGGTGGTGGAGAAGGTGGTCGGCTACAAGAAGATCAAGTTCAACACCCACGAGAACGTGGGCTACGGCGACGTGGTGCTGCCCGAGATGCAGATGCACACCACCGCGTTCTGGCTCACCGTGCCCGAGGACGTGGTCCGCTCCATGCGCGCGCCGCGCCCCGCGGTGGTCGAGGCCCTGCGCGGGATCTCCTGCGCGCTGCACACGGTGGCCTGCGTCGGCCTGATGATCGATCCGCGCGATCTCGGGCGGACGCTGGGAAGCAGGAGCGAAGGGGAGGGGATGCCGCGCAAGGCGCCCGGCGAAGGGCCGGGATTCGATCCCACCGTGTTCCTCTACGATCACATCCCCGGAGGGGTGGGCCTCTCGCCGCGCCTCTTCGAGCAGCGCGAGGAATTGCTCCGCCGCGCGCGCCGCCTGATGGAGGGCTGCGAGTGCGAGGATGGCTGCCCCGCCTGCATCGGCCCCGAGCAGTCCCCGCCGCCCGGCGTGCAGGGCAGCACCCTCGACATCCGCCGCCGGCAGTTGGGCCTGGAGCTGCTCTCCGCGCTGGGCGTGAACGCGGTGCAGTGAGGGAGCCCCCTTGGCCCTGGACCTCAAGCGCAAGCTGTCGCGGCTGAGCGGGGCGGGCCTTCTGCCTGGCGCGCCGCGAACGAGCGTGGGCGCCGGGGCCGAGGTGGCCAACGAGGTGGTGCCCGACGCCGCTCCGCCCGAGCTCGCGCACGCGGCTCCGGAGTCCGCACGCATCGATGCCGCGCACCCCGTGGCCGAAGTCGATCCCGCGCTCCCATCCGCGACCTCGGCGGCCGCCGCGTCCACGCCGGGGACGGAGGCCGCCTCCGCGCAGACCGATCGCCTCCGCCGGGGCCTCGCCACCCTCCGGCCGCCGACGCTTCAGACAACGCAGCCGGCGGCGCCGGTGTCGAAGGCACGGAAGAACACGCCCCTTCCGGCCGAGCAGCGGGACACCCCTCACGGCCCGATCTTCGCGCGCGAGCACCTCTACGCGCCGGAGCACCGGCACGGACGGGCGGAGCTGCGCGGGGCGTTGTCGGCGGAGTCGGAGCTGGTGGCGGCGCTGGCGCTGGACCCTTCGCTGCGTGATGTGGATCCGAAGCGGATGCTGCTGCTGGACACCGAGACCACCGGCCTCGCGGGCGGGACGGGGACGTTGCCGTTCGTGGTGGGGCTGGGGTGGTTCGAGGGCGAGCGGCTGAAGGTGACGCAGCTCCTCCTGCGCCGGCCGGGAGAAGAGCGGGCGATGCTGGCGCTGGTGGCCGAGCGGCTCGCCGAGGCCTCCGTGCTGGTCAGCTACAACGGCAAGACCTTCGACTGGCCGCTGCTTCGGAGCCGGTTCGTGATGAACCGGATGAAGGCGCCGCCGCTGCCCGCGCACCTCGACCTGCTGCACTGCGCGAGGCGGGTGTTCAAGCGGCGGATGACCGGCGGGGCGAGGCTGGTGCAGCTCGAGGAGGAGGTGCTCGGGTTCCGGCGGGTGGGCGACGTGCCGGGGAGCGAGATTCCGGAACTATATTTCCGGTATCTGCGCACCGGTGACGGCGCCCTGCTGGCGCCGGTGCTCGAGCACAACGTGCACGACATGGCGCTCTTGGCGGCGCTGCTCGGCGAATTGGTGCGGCAGTTCCGGGACGCGAGCGCGGAAGGGGCCGACCCGCGGGATCAGCTCGGCTTTGCCACCGTGGCCGCGCGCGCCGGGGATGGCGCGAGGGCCGCATCCTTCGCCCACGCCGCTGCCACCGCGGCCGCCTCGTCCGACCGGACGCTCTGCGCCGAGGCGTTGGCGTTGGCCGCCGACCTCGCGCGGAAGGAGGGGGACGTGGAGGCCGCGGTGAACGCGCTCGAGCGCGCCCTGCAGGTGTCCGCCGGAGGGATGGTCCCGAAGCTCCACTTCGCCCTGGCCAAGCTGCACGAGCACCGCACCGGGGAGCTTCGCCGGGCCCTGGAACACGCTCGCCACACCCGGCCGGTGGAAGGGGAGGCCGCGCACGTGAAGCGGCTCGCCCGGATCGAGGCCCGTCTGGCCGGACGGTCGCGGGCCTCTGCGGCCGCCGCGAAGAACCTGCCGCTGCTGCCGTAGGGTCAGATGCTGAGGTCCACCTGGTACGCGCCGCCGCCGGTGACCGAGGTGGCGGTGCCGGTGACGCGGGTGGCGCCGACCTTCCGACGCGTGCCGCCCGAAGTGGCGCACGCCATGAACGAGGCGTCGGTGCCGAGGGCGCGCTCGCAGCGGGCAGGCGGGAGTTCCATCCCGCCGGAGGGATAGGGAGCACGCATCCCATTCAAGGGATAATTTGCCGTCATCCCCGCCGAGGGATACTTCTGCTTCATCCCTGCCGGAGGATGAATGCCCACTTCGTACGTGGTGAAGACGCCCGCCCAGCTCGGCGAAATCCTTCGCGGCTTCCGCAAGGCGCACGCGCTGACGCAGGCGGAGCTCGCGGCGCGGCTGGGGCTGCCGCAGAAGGCGATCTCCATCGCCGAGACGCACCCGCAGCGACTGACGGTGACGCGTCTGTTCCAGCTCCTCGGCGCGCTCCAGGCGGAGCTGCGACTACAGCCGGCCGACGAGGCGGCCACGTCGAAGGGAGAGTGGTAGCGATGCCGCGACCATCCGGCGTGCGGCGCCTCTCGGTGTGGATGAACGGTGAGCGGGTGGGCACCTGGACACTCCGCCGCGGCGAACAGCTCTTCCACTACGCGCCCGAGTGGCTCGCCTCGCCGCTGCGCCGGCCGCTGTCGCTCTCGATGCCGCTGCGTCCGTCCGACGCCCCGTACCGCACCGAGGTGGTGCAGCCCTGGTTCGACAACCTCCTGCCGGACAGCGACGACATCCGCCGCAGGATGATGAGGCGGTTCGGCACTCGCACCACCGGCGCGTTCGACCTCCTCGAAGAGGCCGGCCGGGACTGCGTGGGCGCGGTGCAGCTCCTCCCGGAGGATGCGGCGCCGCCGGACGTGCGCCTCATCCGAGGGCACCGCATCACGCCCACGCAGATCGGCCAGGTGCTCGCGCGCGTTCGCACGCCTTCGATGGGTTCGGGCGACGGCGACGACTTCCGGCTCTCACTCGCCGGTACCCAGGAGAAGACCGCGCTGCTCCGCCACGAGGGCGCCTGGTGGATCCCGGAGGGCTCCACACCCACCACGCACATCTTCAAGCTGCCGATGAGGGCGCACGACCCTTCGGCGCCGGACCTCTCCAACTCGGTGGAGAACGAGTGGCTTTGCGCGCAGCTCCTCGCCGCGTTCGACATCCCCTGCGCGTCCTGCGAGATGCGAGCGTTCGGCGAGCAGAGGGCGCTCGTCGTCGAGCGGTTCGACCGCATGGTCTCCGCCGATCGAAGTTGGATCGTCCGCCGTCCCCAGGAGGACCTGTGTCAGGCGACGGGGACGCCGCCAGCGCGGAAGTACGAGAGTCAGGGAGGCCCCGGCATCGTTGAGCTGATGGACGTGCTCCATGGTTCCTCGCGCGCCGCCGCGGACAGGGAGGACTTCTTCCGGACGCAGTTCCTCTTCTGGTTGCTCTGCGCCATCGACGGACACGCGAAGAACTTCAGCGTGTTCATCGAGCCCGAGGGCCGCTTCCACCTCGCGCCTCGCTACGACGTGCTCTCCGCGTACCCGCTCTTCGGACGCAGGCAGGACCAGCTGTCGCCGCACAAGATGAAGATGGCGATGGCGGTGCTGGGCAAGAGCCGTCACTACCGTTGGAAGGAGATCCGGATCGACCACTGGCTGGAAACCGGTCGCCGATGCGGCCTCCCTGCATCGGGACGAGACGTGCTCGACTCGGTGCTCGAACGTGCCCCGGCCGCGCTGCGAAAGGTGGAGGACCGCCTGCCGGCGACGTTCCCCGAAGAGGTCAGCGTACCGATCCTCGACAGGCTCGACGCGGCGGTGGTCGCTGCGGAAGCGGCCCTCGCGCGCGCGCCCCGCAGAGTTTCCAGCGGCGGATGACCGGCGGGGCGAGGCTGGTGCAGCTCGAGGAGGAGGTGCTCGGGCCGGCGGGTGGGCGACGTGCCGGGGAGCGAAATTCCGGAACTATATTTCCGGTATCTGCGCACCGGGGATGGTGCCCTGCCGGCCCCGGTGTGCTCGAGCACAACGTGCACGACATGGCGCTTCTGGGCCGCGCTGCTCGGCGAACTGGTGCGCCAGTTCCGCGACGCGAGCGCGGAAGGGGCCGACCCGCGCGATCAGCTCGGCTTTGCCACCGTGGCCGCGCGCGCGAAGACCGCGACCGCGGCAGCGAAGAACCTGCGCTGCTCCCGTAGCCGCTCGTCAGATGCTGAGGTCCACCTGGTACACGCCGCCGCCGGTGACCGAGGTGGCGGTGCCGGTGACGCGGGTGGTGCCGACCTTCCGCCGCGTGCCGCCCGAGCCGTTCTCCTCGATGGCCCCGGAGAAGGAGAGGTTGAGCGTGACCGTGTCCTCCACGTCGCCGGTCATGTCGAAGTCGCCGACCAGGCTGCCCCCGAGCGTGCCGTTGGGGATGTTGCGGAGGTTCAGGTTGAGCGCCGGCTGCGCGTTCACGTCCGCTGCGGTGGCATAGGTGATCTCGACCACCTCCTCGTCCTCGACGTCCACGCTGACGACGATCTCGCCGTCGGAGTAG
>CAZCWA010000362.1:0-5662 GCA_964502265.1 uncultured Myxococcaceae bacterium
GCGGTGTACCTGGCCCGCGACACGCGGCTCGGGCGGCGGGTGGCGATCAAGTTCCTGCACTCGGACAACCCGCAGCTCACGCAGCGCTTCATCCTCGAGGCGCGGACGACCGCGCGGTGCTCCCACGAGAACATCGTCGTCATCTACGAGGTGGACCAGCTCGAGAACACGCCGTTCATGGTGCTCGAGTACCTGCAGGGAAAGACGCTCTCCGAGCTGCTGGAGAAGGGTCAGCGCGTCCCCCTCCCCCGCACCATCGAGCTGATGGTCCCGGTGGTGCGCGCGCTCGCCTACGCGCACTCGCAGAAGATCGTCCACCGCGACCTCAAGCCCGCGAACATCGTCCTCACCGACTCGGGCACCATCAAGGTGCTCGACTTCGGCATCGCCAAGGTGCTCCAGCGGCAGGGCCGCGACGCGCTCCCGGACGATCCGCCGCCCACGCTGGAGATGCCGGCCGTCGCCATCCCGCAGGGTGTGGGCGACGACGTCACGCTGTCCCTTCCTGCGGGCCACACCGACGACCTCATCACCACCGAGCTCACCCGCCACGGCACGATGATGGGGACGATGCCGTTCATGGCGCCCGAGCAGTGGCGCGCCTCGGCGACCATCGACCACCGCGCGGACATCTGGGCGGTGGGCATCATGCTCTTCCGGATGCTCGCGGGACGGCACCCGCTGCACGACCTGCGCGGCGAGCAGCTCTACGTGGTCGGCATCTACGACCAGCCGATGCCGAAGCTCCGCGAGATGGCGCCGGACGTCCCGCAGGCGCTCGCGGACGTGGTCGACCGGTGTCTGCAGAAGCGGAAGGACAACCGGTTCCCGGACGCCCATTCGCTGTTGCGCGCGCTCGAGCCGTTCCTGCCCGGCCGCTTCGCCCAGGGCGGTCACCTCTCGGAGGACGAGAGCCCGTACGCAGGGCTCGCCTCGTTCCAGGAGGACGACGCGCACCGCTTCTTCGGCCGCGGCCGCGAGGTCGCCGCGCTCACGAACCGGCTCGCGGACACGCCGCTGATGGCGATCGTCGGCACCAGCGGCGCGGGCAAGAGCTCCTTCGTGCGCGCGGGCCTGGTGCCCTCCCTGAAGAGCTCCGGTGAGGCCTGGGAGAGCATCGTGGTGCGGCCCGGCCGTCACCCGCTGGCCGCGCTCGCGTCGGTGGTGGCGCCGCTGCTCAAGACGTCCACCTCGCTCGCCGACGATCTCTCGGACCAGCGGGTGCTGATCGACAAGCTGCGCGCCGAGCCCGGCTACGTGGGCACGCTCCTGCGCAGCCGCGCCCGCCGCGAGAAGCGGAAGATCCTCCTCTTCGTCGACCAGTTCGAGGAGCTCTACACCCAGGTCCCGGACGCCGCCGAGCGCCTCGCCTTCACCCACTGCCTCGCGGGCATCGCCGACGACGCGACCGCCCCCACCCGGGTCGCCCTCTCCATCCGGAGCGACTTCCTCGATCGGGTGGCCGAGGATCAGGACTTCATGTCCGAGCTCTCGCGCGGGCTCTTCTTCCTCAACGCCCCCGACCGGGACGGGCTCCGCGCGGCGCTCGTTCAGCCGGCGGAGATGGCGGGCTACCGCTTCGAGGCGCCCGAGATGGTGGAGAGCATGCTCGACCACCTGCAGGCCACCCCCGGCGCGCTGCCCCTCCTGCAGTTCGCGGCCTCGCGGCTGTGGGAGAGCCGTGATCCATCGCGCAAGCTGCTCACGAAGCAGAGCTACGACGCCATCGGCGGCATCGCGGGTGCGCTCGCCTCGCACGCGGACGCGGTGCTCACGGGGATGACCGGTGCCAAGCGGGCGCTGGCGCGCACGGTGCTCCTGCGGCTGGTCACGCCGGAGCGGACGCGGGCCATCGTCTCGCTGGAGGAGCTGGCGGAGCTCTCGCGCGAGCCCTCCGAGCTGCGCGCGGTGGTCGACAGCCTCGTGCACGCGCGCCTGCTGGTGGTGCAGACCGGCGGCGCGGGCGGCGGCACGGTGGAGATCGTCCACGAGTCGCTCATCCACTCCTGGCCCATGCTGCGCCGCTGGCTCGAGGAGAGCGGTGAGGACGCGGCGTTCCTCGAGCAGCTTCGCAGCGCGTCCCGGCAATGGGCCGGCAAGGGTCGCGACCCGGGCCTTTTGTGGCGGGGTGAGGTCGTCGCCGAAGCGCGCCGCTTCCACACGCGCAACCGGCGCCCGCTGCCGCCCTCGCAGCAGGAGTTCCTCGAGGCGGTCTTCGCGCAGGAGATGAAGGCGGCCCGGCGCAAGCGCGCCATCGCGGTGGGGGGCGTGTCCTTCCTCGTGCTGCTGGTGGCGGCGTCGGTGGTGGCCCTGGTGGTCATCCACCGCGCGCAACGGAACGCCGAGTTCCAGGCGGTGCTCGCGCGGGCGGCGGAGATGAAGGCGGTGGACGCAGCGGAGCAGGTGAAGCGGCAGCTCGCCGAGGTCCAGGCCAAGGAGCTCGAGCGTCAGGCCGAGGCCCGCCGCGCCGAAGCCGAGGCGAAGCGTGCCGCCGAGGCCGCTCAACGCGCCGAGGAGGCACGCGCCGAAGTCGCCGCGAAGAACGACGCGCTGATCGACGCGCTCCAGAAGGCGGAGTGGGCGACCCGCGCCGCGCGCAGGGCGAAGGCAGAGTCCGACGAGAGCGCCCAGGCCGCGCAGGTCGCCCGTGAGGAGGCGCTCAAGGCCGCCAAGGACCTCCAGTCGCTCCTCCACAAGGAGCAGGAGCGGGTGAGCCGTCTGCAGAGCCAGCTCGGCTCGCCGGTGATCGAGACCCTCAAGTGATGAAGGCCCGGATGAACGACCTCATGACCTCCCTCCTCCTCGCGCTCATGGTCGCCGCGGGCGCGGTCCACGCGCAGGACACGCAGGCACCCGCGGAGGTGCAGCCGTCCGACCGGCCGTGGGCGCAGGGCGTCTCCGAGGACGATCAGCGGCGGGCGCTCGAGCTCTTCGGGAAGGGCAACAGCCTGCTGAAGGACTCGCTCTTCGTGCAGGCGGCGGCGCAGTACCGCGAGGCGCTGAAGAGCTGGGACCACCCGGCCATCCACTACAACCTCGTGCTGGCGCTGCTGAACCTCGACCAGCCGGTGGAGGTCCTGCACCACCTCGACGCGGCGATGCGGCATGGGCCGGCGCCCCTGGACGCAGACAAGTTCGCGCAGGCGCGCGCGTACCGGAAGCTGGTCGAAGGGCAGCTCGCGCGGGTGGACATCCGCTGCGACGTCCCCGGCGCCCGCGTGGTGATGGACGGGCACCCGCTGTTCACCGCGCCCGGCCGGCACGAGGCCTGGGTGCGCGCAGGTCCCCACACCATCGTCGCCAACGCGGACGGCTACCTCACCCGCGAGATCAGCCAGTCGCTCCCGCCGGGCGAGACCTCGGTCATCACCGTCGACCTCTTCAAGCAGGAGGAGCTGACGGTGATGCAGCGCCGGTTCCCCGTCTGGCTGCCGTGGACGACGCTCGCGGCCGGCCTCGCGGTGGGCGTGGGCGGGGTGGCGCTCCACCGCACCGCGCTCGACGACTTCGCGCGCTACGACCAGAGCATCCTCGACTGCGGCGGCTGCGTGCCGGGCCAGGAGCTCGCCGCCACCTTGAACCGGGGCACCGGACGCCAGCAGCTCGCGTGGGGCTCGTACGCGGTCGGCGGCACGGCGCTCGCCACCGGCGCGGTGCTCCTCTACTTCAACAAGCCGGAGCCGGTGCAGCTCTCCCAGGAAGAGCTGGAGAATCGCCGCCGCGTCTCGGTGTTGCCCAGCCTGTCCGCGGACGGCGCCGGGCTCTTCGCCACCGGAAGGTTCTAGGCCATGCGCATGATGACCCTTCGCCTTCGCATCCTCCTCCTCGCGCTCGTCGCATTGCCGCTCTCCGCCTGCTTCGAGCCGGAGAGCGCTGCGTGCCCCAACGGCATGGTCTGCCCGGCCGGGACGAAGTGCGCCGCCGCCCAGCTCGTCTGCATCAAGGACGACTGCGGTGACGGCATCGTCCAGGAAGGGGAGGCCTGCGACGACGGCAACGTGCTCGACGGCGACGGCTGCAGCCGGAACTGCCAGTCCACCGAGGTCTGCGGCAACGGCGTGGTGGACCGCTCGGTCGGCGAGGTCTGCGACGACGGCAACCAGGACGACGGCGACGGCTGCTCGGCGGACTGCCGCTCCAGCCAGCTCTGCGGCAACGGCGTGGTGGACACCGCGGTGGGCGAGGTCTGCGACGACGGCAACACCCGCTCCGGTGACGGCTGCTCGGCGGACTGCCTCTCGGAAGAGACCTGCGGCAACGGCTACCAGGACGTGGTCCGCGGAGAGGCCTGCGACGACGGCAACAACGAGAGCGGGGATGGCTGCTCGGCGGACTGCAAGTCGCAGGAGATCTGCGGCAACGGGATCCTCGACGTGGCCGCGGGCGAGGTCTGCGACGACGGCAACAACGAGAGCGGGGACGGCTGCGCCTCCGACTGCAGGAGCGCCGAGGTGTGCGGCAACGGCATCGTCGACGTGCACGAGTTCTGCGACGACGGGAACACGATCTCCGGAGACGGATGCTCTTCGGATTGTCTGTCCGGCGAAGGCTGCGGCAACGGCATCCGCGATCCGGACGAGGAGTGCGACGACGGCAACGCCCACAACGACGACGGGTGCCTGAACACCTGCCGGCTCGCGCGCTGCGGCGATGGGCACGTGAACCTCGCGGCCGTCCCGCCCGAGCAGTGCGACACCGGCGGCGAGAGCGCTTCTTGTAATTCCAACTGCACGATCCCCGAGTGCGGCGACGGCATCGTCAACGTGGCCGCGGGCGAGCAGTGCGACAACCTCGGCGCGGTGGACAGCCCGGGCTGCAACGCCAACTGCACCTTCGCCTTCTGCGGGGACGGCATCGTCAACGCGGCACGCGGCGAGCTGTGTGACACCGCAGGAGAGAGCGTTTCTTGTAATTCCAACTGCACGCCTGCGGCCTGCGGCGACGGCATCCTCAATGCCTCGGCGAACGAGCAGTGCGACACCGCGGGCAACAGCCCCTTCTGCAACGCCAACTGCCGCTTCTCCTTCTGCGGCGACGGCTTCCACAACCCGGCCGCGGGCGAGCAGTGCGACGACGGCAACAACTCGGATGACGACGGGTGCCTCAACACCTGCGTGCTGGCCGCGTGCGGTGACGGGTTCGTGCGCACCACCGGCGCAGACCCCGAGGCGTGCGACGACGGCAACACCCTCACCGAGACCGAGTGTCCGTACGGCCAGCCCTCCTGCACGCGCTGCAACGCGGCCTGCACGGAGGTGCTGAACCTGCTGGGCGCCTTCTGCGGCGACGGGACGACCCAGTCTGCCAGCGGCGAGGTGTGCGACCAGGGCGAGGACAACGGGCGCACGCAGTGTCCGTACGGCCAGACGAGCTGCGTGGCCTGCGACCTCACCTGCTCGGCGCAGTACAGCCTCACCGGGCGCTGGTGCGGCGACGGTCAGGTCACCGACGGCGAGGGCTGCGACCACGGCGCGCAGAACGGCGCCACCGCGTGCCCGTACGGAACCCCGTCCTGCAACCTCTGCGATGCGACGTGCACGCAGACGGTCGCGCGGACCGGCGACTGGTGCGGGGACGCGCAGGTGACGCACAACGAGGCCTGCGACCTCGGGGCGCGCAACGGGCTCACCGCGTGTGACTACGGCACCCAGAGCTGCGCGGG